>DASSOW010000027.1:0-9255 GCA_035700175.1 Gemmatimonadales bacterium
CGGGAGCACCCTGGGCGAGCAGGGGGCAAGGGACGAGCAGCAGCACGGCGGCTGCCCAGCGCTGGGTGGACGTGCGCATCAGGGAACTCCGGGGATGGGATCGAATGAGGTGAAGGGCTAATATAGGCCATGCACCAACCAGAATCAGCATCGGAAACCGTTGCCGCGGGCGAACCGCGCATGCCGGTACGCCGGCGCCTGTTGATTGCCGGCGCGCTCACCGCCGCAGGCCTGGCGCTGGACGCCTACGGTCTCGAACCAGCCGAGGTGCTCATCACTCGCACCGACTTGCCGGTGCCGGGACTCGATCGCGCCTTTGATGGCATGACGATCGCCCAGGTGAGCGATCTCCACCTGCCAGGCAACCAGCGGGCGGCGAAGGCAACGCTCGCGCTGATTCAGCGCGAGCGTCCCGACGTCGTGGTCTGCACCGGCGACATGGTCGAGCAGGCCGATGCCCTGGGGATGCTCACCGAGTTCGTGCAGCAGGCCAGGGGCAGACGGGCTACCGTCGGCATTTTCGGCAACTGGGAACGCATGGCGCGGATCAGCGATGCGGTGCTGGCAGACGCGTACCGGCGGGCGGGGGCGACGATGCTGCAGGAGGCCCGGATGGTCCTGCGTGAAGGCGGCGGCCGCCTTGGCATTGCCGGCCTGGGGGACGCGCTGTATCGCGAGCCGGTGCTGGGCCCGCAGCTGGTGGACCCGTCGCTGTCGGACGCCGATCTCTACCTGGTCCACTGCCCGGCCTACGCCGATCAGCTGCCGGACGTGCCGCGCAAGCCGGCGGCGCTGCTCTCAGGCCATACGCACGGCGGCCAGATCCGCGTGCCCGGGTGGGTGCCGTACACGCCCCGCGGCTCAGGTCGCTTTGTCGAGGGATGGTACCGCGATGCGCACGCGCCGCTCTACGTCTCGCGCGGCATTGGCACGGTCGAAATTCCCGCCCGCTTCTGCTGCCCGCCGGAGCTGCCCATCTTCACACTCCGGCCGGCCTGATCACCAGGGCTGCGGCACGCCCTGATAGTCGATGAACGTCCCGCTCTGTGCGAGGGTCAGCTGGTCGGCCGTGACCAGGAGCCCGCGCACCGACTCCTCGGGCGCGAGCGCGGCCCCGGCGCCACCCATGTCGGTGCGCACCCAGCCCGGCGTGATGGCCACCGCAGTGATTCCCTCCCCGCGAAACTCTGCCGCAAAGCTCCGGGTCATGATGTTGAGGGCCGCCTTGCTCGCAGCATAGGCGTAGTCGCCCGGCGACGTGCGCGCAGATACCGATCCCATCAGCGACGTGAGATTGAGGATGCGGGGCCGGTCCGAGCGGCGCAGCAGTGGGAGCATCGCCTTGATGATGAGCATCGACCCGGTGGCGTTGACGTCGAAAACGGTATTGAGCTCCGCACGCGAAATCGTGTCGAAGGCAGTGGCGGACGGATCCCAATGATCAGCGTGGAGGGAATACAGCCCGGCACTGTTGACCAGCAGGTCGATCCGATCGGTGTACTGCTCCAGCTGCTGCCGGGCCGCCGTGATGGAGGCATCGTCGCGCACGTCGCATCGGACCGGGATGACATTGTCGCCGAATTCGCGGCCGAGCGCCTCGGTGGAGCGTTGGCTGCGGGCGGCGGCGACGACCTGGTCGCCGCGGGCAGCACACTGGCGGACCACTTCATGCCCAATGCCCCGATTGGCGCCGGTAACGAAGACGACGGCCACGGTCAGCCTGCCGCCGTGAGGTTGGTCATGGCACGCCAGCCCTGGAAGGCGACGAGATAGTCATCGTGCGTGAAGCGGACGGTGCGCGGGCCGGTGCGCTGCGCGCCAGGCATCAGCTCCGCCATGTCGGCATGAACCGAGCGGGCGTAGTCGGTCTCGATCGTGACCGGCGAACCGAAGGTGAAGAGCGGATGGGGACGCGCGAGGGCCTCGGCGATTCCGGCCCGGATCGCCGCGCGGGCGCGCTCGGGTGAGAGACACCGTGCCGCGTATCGGCTGAGAGCGTGCTTGACGGCCACGGCCCCGACCCCGTCACCCAGGAGCTCTCGTGCCTCGGCCACGAGGGTCTGGTCGCCGCTGACGAAGGCGACCGGGGCACCGTGTCGCCCGGCCACACCCGCGTTGAGGCCGAGCTCGCCCATCGGCCGCCCGTTCACCCGTACCTGGTAGACGCGGTCGGGGTACGTGTGGTCGATCACCGACGTCCGGGTGCCGGCCTGGCCGTGGTAACCGACGAAGCACACGGCGTCGAACCCGTCCTGGATCCCTTCCATCATCGAGAGCGGCTTGGGGCTCCCACTGATCAGTTCCGCCGCTGGATGCAGCTCATCGGCGATGAGATTGCGCATGAGCCAGTGACTGTCGTTGACCACCACGCGATCCGCGCCGGCGTCCAGCGCGCCCTGCACCGCCGCATTTGCTTCCCCGGTCATGAGCCGGCAGGAGCGGGCGTAGTCAGCTGCAAGCGCGGGATCAGTGGGATCGGTCTGCGCCTCGTGGACGACACCGGCGATGCCTTCCATGTCGACCGAGAGATAGACCTTCATCCGGACTCCGGGTTGCGAGATGGCGAGCCTTCATGGTACGCTCAAGGCACGACTTCAGGGAGCGGACGCATGCGGACGTTCATGCGGGCAGTCCTCGTGGCCACACTCTGCCTGCCGGCCGCGTGCGCGGCTCCGAGGCAGGATGCCCGTCAGCAAGGGCGCGCCTACACCGACTGGTTCTACCAGCGGAACTTCGAGCCGCTCTGGAACCGCTTTTCTCCCGAGATGAAGCAGACCTTTCCCACCCCGGAGTCGCTGGCATCCTTTGCCGGACGAACCGTCAAGCAGCTTGGCCGCGAACGGGGATCTCCGCTGGAACAACTGATCCAGCAGGATACGCTCACGGTGTACTCCCGCCAAGCCACCTTTGAGCGTTCCGCGCACCCGATGCTGCTGCAATGGACCCTGACCCGCGACGGCATGGTGACGGGGTTTCTCTTGCGCCCTGCGGATCAGTAGGTCGCAGGACGCAAGTCGCAGGTCACAAGTTGACCGTTGACCGTCGACCACGGTCCATCCGTCCGCCTCTCTGCCTGTCCGTCTTCAGAACACCCTGCCCCCCAGCGGCACGGCCCGCTCGGGCTCAAGCAGCACCACGTTCCCTTCGGCATCCGGTAGCCCGAGGACCAGCACCTCTGACTCGAAGCCCGCGATGCGTCTGCTGCCCAGGTTCATGGCCGCGACGATGAGGCGCCCCACCAGCTCGTCCGGCCGGTAGAGCGTGGTGAGCTGCGCGCTGGAGCGCCGCTCTCCCTCCGGCCCGAAGTCGATCCACAGGCAGTAAGCGGGCTTCCGCGCCTTCGCGTTCACTTCGCATCGCACGATCCGCCCGACGCGCATTTCGAGGGATGCGAACGTGTCTGGTTTCATCCGTCGTCCTCTCGGCGTCCCGGAAAAAGGTCGCAGGTCTCATGACTCGCGACTCGCGACCCACGACTCCTAGAACACCAGCTCTCCCCGCATCACCGTCACCGCCTTGCCCAGGAGCCGGACACGATCGCCTTCCAGCACGACATTCATGGCGCCGCCGCGGGCGGAGGCCTGGAAAGCCCTGAGCGAGGTGCGCCCCAGCCGGTCAGCCCAGAAGGGTGCCAGGGCACAGTGCGCGGAGCCGGTGACCGGATCTTCCGGCACGCCCGAGCCCGGGCCGAAGAACCGGGAGATGAAGTCGTAGTCCGTGTCATCGCTCTGGGCGGTCACGATGACGCCGCGCGCCGGCAGCGTGGAAAGCTGTTGCATGTCGGGGGCAAGCTGGCGCACCACCTCCGCACTTTCCAGTTCTACCAGCCAGTCCATCCGGTTGCGGATGACGGTGCGCGCGGGCGCGCCGAGGGCCTCGAGCAGGCCAGCGGGCGGTTCTTCCAGTCGGCCGCGCACGGCGGGGAAGTTGAGCTCGATCGCGTCGCCCTGCTGGCGGGCACGAAGGACGCCGCTGCGCGTGGCAAAGACCAGCTCCGGATCACTCAGGCCGTGCTCGTGCCAGAGGACGTGGGCGCTGGCAAGCGTCGCATGGCCGCAGAGATCCACCTCCACCGTGGGCGTGAACCAGCGCAGGTCCCAGCTGCCGTCGTCCCGATGCCTGAGGAATGCGGTCTCCGACAGATTCATCTCCATGGCGATCTGCTGCATCAGCTCAGCGCCGGTCTCCCCATCCAGCACGCAGACGGCAGCGGGATTGCCGACAAAGGCGCGCTCGGCAAAGGCATCGACCTGGACAACGGGTTGGCGTCTCACGTTTCATGCTCCGCGGCGAGGATGGCGTCAGCTTCGATCTCGACCAGCATGTCCGGGTGGATCAGCCGCGCGACCTCCACCATCGAGGTGGCCGGCCGGATCTCACCGAATACTTCGCCATGCGCACGGCCGATTGCTTCCCACTGCGAGATGTCGGTCACGAAGATACGCGTGCGAACCACGTCGCTGGCGGAGGCGCCGGCTTGCTTCAGGGCAGCAAGCATGATCTGCAGTGCACGGCGAGCCTGGCCCGCTGCATCGCCCGGATGGGCGACGGCGCCGTGGTCATCAATGGCGGCAGTGCCGGAAACGTGGATGTGATTGCCGACCCGGACGGCACGTGAATAGCCCACGATCGGCTCCCAGGGAGCGCCGCTCGAGATGTTTCGCCTGACCACGACGCCTCCAGGGGAGGTGAGCAGGGGGATGCTGGATGGATACAAAGTAAAACCGGCGGCCATGGGCCGCCGGTCTGGTGTCAGGCTGTCGTGTCGTCGAGATCCTCATCGACATCGTCCTGGGTGGCTATTCGCTGCTGGGCCTTGCCGACTTCCTGCCGCAGCTTGCCCTTGAGCTCCTTGGCCTTCCCCTTGACGTCCTGGCTCTTGTCGCCCGAGAGGTCGCCATAGGCATCCCGGACCTTGCCCCTGATTTCCTCGAACTTGCCCTTCACGCGGTTCTCCGCGCCCTTCTCGCTGAGCGAGTTCCGTCGTTCGTCAGTCGCCATGTTGCACTCCTTGACGAGGCCCATGTTCCGCCCGTTGCCGGGCTCCCGTGAACACAGGATAGGACACTTACTCAGCGGGGGCGGTGATGCCCGGCACAGCCACTGTTTCGGCGTAGTGGCAGGCTGCGCGCGTGCCCGTGATCGGACGGAGAAGCGGCACCTCATTGACACACCGCTGGTCGCGGAGCGGATGGAAGCAGCGGGTGTGAAACCGGCAGCCCGAAGGTGGCCGGCTCGGGCTCGGCAGATCACCACCGAGGACGATCCGCTGCTGTTGCGCCTCGGGATCGGGCTCCGGCACCGCAGAGAGGAGGGCCTGCGTGTAGGGATGTCGCGGATCGGAGAGCAGCGCCTCGGATGGCCCGATCTCCACGATCTGCCCCAGGTACATCACGGCGATGCGATGCGCGATCTGCCGCACCACGGCGAGGTCGTGGGCAATGAACAGATACGAGAGTCCGCGACGTTCCTGCAGGTCACGCAGCAGGTTGATCACCTGGGCCTGCACCGACACGTCAAGCGCCGAGACCGGCTCGTCGCACACGATGAACGAGGGCTCGACGGCGAGCGCACGCGCGATGCCGATGCGCTGGCGCTGCCCGCCGGAAAATTCGTGCGGGTAGCGCCGGGCGTAGCTGGGGTCGAGCCCCACCTCTTCCAGCAGCGCGGCCACCCGTCGGCTCACCTCGGCACCGCGCGCCAGCCGATGGATGCGGATCCCTTCGGCGACGGCATCGCCCACGGTCATGCGCGGGTTCAGGGATGAGTAGGGATCCTGGAAGATGATCTGCATCCGCCGTCGCAAGACCCGCAACGATTCACGCTCGAGCTGGAAGACATCGTGGCCTTCAAACCGGACCGTGCCGGAAGTGGGCGGTTGCAGGCGGAGGATGGTGCGCCCCGCCGAGCTCTTGCCGCAACCGGACTCGCCCACCAGCGCCAGGGTCTCGCCCCGCCCGATCTCGAAGGAGACGCCATCCACCGCGCGTACCGGCGGGCGATTTCGCTGCAGCAGGCCGCCGGCTTCGTAATGCTTGACCAGGTCCCTTACCACCAGGATCGGCTCTTCAGGCCCCGCGTTCACTTGCCGTCCTCGGCCAGCCAGCAGCGCATCTCGTGCTCCGCACCGATGCGAAGCAAGGGCGGCATTGACTCGCTCTTCGGATGCTTGATGGGACAGCGGGGCCGGAAGCGACAGCCCTCGGGCCACGCCGTGGGCGGGGGCACCGTCCCGGCGATAGGCATGAGCCGTCCCACCGGACCGGTCAGGCGGGGCACCGAGGCGAACAAGCCCTGGGTGTAGGGATGCGACGGCTGATCGAAGAGCACGCGAGTGGGCGCGGTCTCGATGATCTGCCCCGCGTACATCACCGCGACATGATCGGCGCGCCCCGCCACGATGCCGAGATCATGCGTGATCAGCAGCATCGCCATGCCACGGGTCTGCCGCAGGTGATCCAGCAACTCGAGGATCTGCGCCTGCACGGTCACGTCCAGCGCGGTGGTCGGCTCATCGGCGATGAGCAGCTCCGGCTGGCCGGCCAGCGCAATGGCGATCATGACCCGCTGCCGCATGCCGCCCGAGAGCTGGTGAGGATAGGCCTTGAGCCGGTCGGCCGGATCGGGGATGCCGACTTCCTGCAACAGCGAGACGGCCTGGTCCCGTGCATCCTGCCGTGACACCCTGAAATGCGCGTGGATGACTTCGGTGATCTGGTCCCCGATCCAGAACACCGGGTTGAGGCTGGTCATCGGATCCTGGAATATCATCGCGATGCGCCGCCCGCGCACGGCGCGCAGCGCATTCGGTGCCAGCGCCAGCACGTCGGCGCCGTCGAGCGTGATGCTGCTGCCCTCATCAATGCGGCCGGGCGGCGGGATAAGCCGCAGCAGTGCCAGGCTGGTGAGGCTCTTGCCGCAGCCGGACTCACCCACCAGGGCGAGCGTCTTCCCGCGCTCGATCGAGAACGAGACGCCGTCCACCGGATGGAAGCGCCCGGCGGTATCGGGGAAGGAGACGCGAAGATCGCGCACGGTGAGCAGGGTGGTCATGTCTCCCGCGGGTCGGAGGCGGCGCGCAGCGCGTCGCCGAAGAGGTTGACGGCCAGCACGGTGGCGATGATGGCAAGACCGGGAAAAATGCTGACCCAGGGCGCCGCGGTGAGCACGTCCTTGCCGTCGAGGATCATGCCGCCCCACGACGGCGTCGGCGGTCGCACGCCCATGCCCAGGAACGAGAGCCCCGCCTCCAGCAGGATCACGTCACCGACGCCGAGCGTGGCCGCCACCAGCAGGGGCCCCATGGTGTTGGGCAGCAGGTGCCGAAACATAATCCGTCCGCTGCGCGCGCCGAGGGCTTCGGCACCCCGCACGAAATCGGCATCCTTGAGTCGCAGCACCTCGGCGCGCACCAGCCGGCTGGTGCCCAGCCAGCCGGTGGCGCCGATCATGAGCATCAGTGCCACCAGCGGCATCCGTTCCCACGTGGCGACCAGGAGAAGGAGCACGAAGAGGCGCGGGACTGCCATCGCGCCATCCACCAGCCGCATGAGCAGGGCGTCCACTGCGCCACCCAGGTAGCCCGCGAGGAGCCCCACCAGCGCCCCAAGCGTCATGGAGAGAGCGACGGCAACGGCAGCCACCGCGAGCGAGACGCGCGCGCCTGTCGCGACCCGTGAAAGCACGTCACGGCTCAGCTGGTCGGTGCCGAAGGGATGCAGCGCGCTCGGTGCCTGCATGGCCTCGGTCACGATGTCCGGCTGGGCAAACGGATCGGGGAGCGCGAATGGCGCGAAAATGCCGAAGAGCACAATGGCAGCGAGCGCCATGATCCCGGCGCGGCCCCGGGGCGTCGCCAACGCGCGGCGAATCGCTGTGCTTGCCGGCAGTCTCATGCCCGCCGCACCCGCGGATCGAGCAGGGCATAGGCCGCATCGGCCACGAGCGCGCCGCCCACGACCATGAGCGAGACCAGCACGGTGACACCCATCAGCAGGGGGTAGTCGCGCGCACTCACGGCATCCGCCGCAAGCGCGCCGAGACCCGGCCAGGCGAAGACTTTCTCCACGAACACCGATCCCGCTACCACCAGCGGCAGCCAGAGACCGAACAGCGTCACCACCGGAAAGAGGGCATTGCGGAACGCGTGATGCCAGCGGATGCGCCCCTCGGCGAGGCCCCGCGCGCGCGCCGATTGAACAAACGGCTCACGCAGCGCCTGCAGCATGGCGCTGCGCTCATGCCGCATGGTGGCACCGATGTTGACCACCGCGAGGGTAAGCGCCGGGAGGATGAGGTGACGGCCGATGTCGAGCGCGCGCGTGGCCCACGATGCGTCCATCGGAAGCAGTGGATCGTGCATCCCGGCCGCTGGCAGCAGCCGCCATTCAATGCCGACCAGCCAGGCCAGCACCAGGCCGAGCCAGAACGATGGCGTGGCGTACGCCGCCAGGGAGAGCGCGCCCACCGCCTGGTCACCGGCGCTGCCGGCACGCAGTGCCTGCATGGCGCCGAGCCAGGAGCCCAGCACGAACGTGATGAGAAGGACCGTACCGCCCAGCAGCAGTGAGGCCGGCAGCCGC
Source organism: Gemmatimonadales bacterium (assembly GCA_035700175.1). GTDB lineage: Bacteria > Gemmatimonadota > Gemmatimonadetes > Gemmatimonadales > GWC2-71-9 > CAMLHP01. Next base: position 8,583 of record DASSOW010000027.1, read on the forward strand.
TGGAGGATCAGGTCGCTGACCGGGCGGCCGTACTGAATGGAAGTACCGAAGTCGCCACGGACGGCACCGGCCACGAAGGCGCGGAATTGAGCGCTGAGCGGCTGATCGAGACCGTAGCGGGCGCGAAGGACCTGCACCTGCTGTGGCGAAAGCGGATGTTCGTCGCCGAGGCGGGAGAGGGGATCACCTGGCGCGGCGCGCATCAGGAAAAAAGCCAGCACCACGGCCAGCGCGGCCGTGACGATGGCCTGGCCCACCCGTCCGGCGAGCCATTTCATGTCAGGGCGTCATGACCCGGTCCCGGGGAAGCGCCTGGCCGCGGCGCACGTGCCAATGCCAGAGCATGAGCCAGGGTGACCCGTCGCGCAGCTCGACGCCGTCATAGCGCTTGTGCACCGCGATGACCTCGAGCGGGGCATAGAGGAATGATGCGGGCGCGTCGTCCTCCATGCGGTTCAGCGCCTTGACGAAGCCGGGCGCAGCATCGCCCTGGGTCAGGATGGCGCTGCTGAGCAGCGAGTCCACCGTCGGATCGCAGTAGTGCGACACGTTGCTGGCACCGGCGCAGGTCCACGAATCGGTGAGCCCCGATGGAGTCGGCACCTGGCGCATGGCACCGAACGAGATGTCGAAACGCCCACTCACGAACCGTTCCTGCCACACCGGGCGCTCG
>DASSOW010000028.1:0-2531 GCA_035700175.1 Gemmatimonadales bacterium
AAGCGGAGCTCGTCATTTGCATTCCGGAGCACCACCGGCACCCGGCGCTCGCTGGCGTGGCGCTGGACCAGCATCAGGACGCCCAGCCCGGCAGAGTCCACCGTCCGGGTTCCGGCCAGTTCGATCACCAGGGGCCCATCGCCCTCCGGCATGGCTTCGAGCGCCTGGACGGCAGCCCGGCGAAATTCGACGCGGGTATCGAGCCCCAGGTTGACCGGAGCCATGAGTGCACGCGCTTCCATCTGGATGGCCTTCACGCTACCTCCCAGGCCCGATGAAAGCGTCGCGCAAATGTTTCCTGCGCGGCCGGTCTGCGTTCGGCACCGAGCTATCCTGCGGCAGGCTGCATGCGCCGGCAGGACCTCCAGTTTTGCGGCCCCGGATTACTCCGGGTGTGCTCTTATCGGGCAGATCAGATTGTGTGCACCCGCCTGTGCGAGTGCACCAGCCGGAATGGCGAGAGCGGTGCCAGCGCGGTAACATGTTACCGGTCAAGTGGTTGCCCGATGGCAATGCGGGAAATTGCAGGTGCCCCCGCCGCAGCGTGCGGCAGGAATTGGAGATTCGCACTACCTTCCCTTCATCCTCACTTCGACCACGATCATGAGCCACCAACTCGATACCCTTCTCTCCGAAGACCGGCGCTTTCCGCCTCCCGCCGGCTTTGCTGCCCACGCCAACGCCCAGCCCGACCTCTACACCCGCGGCGAGGACGCCGAAGCGTTCTGGGCCGACGAGGCCGGCGCGCTCGACTGGATCACGCCGTGGCGCCAGGTGCTCGACTGGACGCCGCCCCACGCCCGCTGGTTCGTGGGCGGCCAGCTCAACGCCGCCGCCAACTGCCTCGACCGGCATCTCGATGGCCCTCGGCGCAACAAGGCCGCCATCATCTGGGAAGGCGAGCCCGGCGACCGGCGGGTGCTCACCTACTGGGACCTCGCGCGCGAAGTTGGCCGCTGCAGCAATGCCCTCCGCCGCCTCGGCGTCAAACGCGGCGACCGGGTGGCCATCTATCTCCCACTCATTCCCGAAGCGGTCGTCGCGATGCTCGCATGCGCCCGCATCGGCGCGGTGCACTCGGTCGTCTTCGGCGGCTTCAGCGCCGAGTCGCTTCGCGATCGCATCAACGACGCGCAGGCGGTGGCGCTCATCACCGCCGACGGCGGTTACCGCCGCGGCCAGGTGGTGCCGCTCAAGCGCTTCGCCGACGAGGCGCTGGCGGGCTGCCCCAGCATCCGCCACGTCGTGGTCGTGCGCCGCCGGGTCGGCGGCGAGGGCGACGAAGCGTGGGCCGAGATGCAGGACGGCCGCGACCACTGGTGGCACCGCCTGCTGGAGAACGAGAGCGGCATCGCCGCACCGGAGGCGATGGACGCCGAGGACCTTCTGTTCATCCTGTACACCTCCGGCACCACAGGGAAACCGAGGGGGATCGTCCACACCACCGGCGGCTATCTCACCCAGGCGGCCGCGACCACGAAGTACGTCTTCGACCTCAAGGAGGACGACGTCTTCTGGTGCACCGCCGACATCGGGTGGGTGACGGGGCACTCCTATGTCGTGTACGGGCCGCTCGCCAATGGCGCCACCGTCCTGCTGTACGAAGGCGCCCCGGACTGGCCCGGCCGCGACCGCTTCTGGCGCCTCGTGGAGCGCTATGGCGTGACCGTGTTCTACACCGCGCCCACCGCCATCCGCGCCTTCATGAAGTGGGGCACGGAGCACCCTGCCGGTCGCGACCTCTCGACGCTTCGACTCCTGGGTTCGGTGGGCGAACCCATCAATCCCGAGGCGTGGATGTGGTATCACGCCAACATCGGCGGTGGCCGGTGCCCGATCGTGGATACCTGGTGGCAGACGGAGACGGGGGGAATAATGATCACTCCGCTGCCCGGTGTCACTACCACCAAGCCGGGATCGGCGACGGTCCCCTTCCCCGGCATCAAGGCGGAGCTGGTGGACGCCGAGGGCACCGTGCTCGAGCAGGGTGGCGGGTTCCTGACCCTGGCGCACCCGTGGCCCGGCATGCTGCGGACGATCTATGGCGACGATGCCCGGTACGTGCAGACCTACTGGAGCCGCTTCCCCGGCCGTTACTTCGCCGGTGACGGCGCCAAGCTGGACGAGGACGGCTACTGGTGGGTGCTGGGCCGGGTGGACGACGTGCTCAACGTCGCGGGCCATCGCATCGGGACCATGGAAGTCGAGAGTGCGCTGGTGGATCACCCGGCCGTGGCCGAGGCCGCCGTGGTGGGACGCGCGCACGACCTCAAGGGACAGGCGCTCTGTGCGTTCGTAACGCTGAAGGAGGGAGGCACCGCGGGTCCGTCACTCAAGGACGACCTGCGCGATCACGTTGCCACCAAGATCGGCGCCATCGCCAAGCCGGACGACGTGATCTTCACTGCTGACCTGCCCAAGACCCGGAGCGGCAAGATCATGCGCCGGCTGCTCAAGGACATCGCCGAGGGCCGCGCCCTGGGCGACACGACGACCCTGGCCGACCCGGGCTTGGTGGTAGTGACACCGGG
>DASSOW010000029.1:0-2023 GCA_035700175.1 Gemmatimonadales bacterium
TCGGCCGCCTCGCGCATCGTGCATCAGGTGGACAGCCTGCTCGCACTTGGCGTCGCGCCGGAAAACGTCACGGTCGTCGGATTCTCCAAGGGTGGATGGATCGCGATCCTCGCGTCGTCCAAGCTCCAGAACCCGCGGCTCGGCTTCGTCTTCATGGGCGCGTGCGGACCCTGGTCCAATGACGCCGCTGATCTGCACGTGAGCGGCCGCATGCTGTCGCTCATCGAGACGAGCGACACCCTCGGTTTCTCCTGCGCGCCCATGCTCGGCCGGAAGGCCCCGAACTCGGTCAGCCGCGAGATTGCGCTGAGCCTGGGACTGGGCCATGGAACGTTCTACCAACCGAGGTCGGCCTGGCTTGCGCCGACACTGGCATGGGCACGCGGCGAGGAGCAGACCAGCGCCGCGCGGGACAGCGGATTCACCGGCGTGCAGGAGCGTGGCGCCATGGCAATGGGCGTGGACCAGTACACCTCGAGCCACGTGTTTGAGTCGCTGCCGGATGGCGGCCGCATCGCCCTGCAGCGCGATTCGGTGGACGGCGCCGGCACGGCGACCATCCGCATGCACCTGCAGCATATCGCCCGCGCCTTTGCCGACGGCGACTTTGCGCTGCCGGGATTCGTGCATGCGGAAGAAGTTCCCGGCACCGCCACCATGCGCGCGCGCCGCGCGTCAATCAGCTACCAGTTTGACACCCTGCCGCGCGGTGGCCAGGTCCGGATCCGAAGCAGCGATCCGGTGGCTGTCAACGCCATCCACGATTTTCTGGCATTCCAGCGGCAGGATCATCACGCGGCGGGACATGCGCATCAATAGCCTTTCCCTGGCCCCGTGCGTCTTGCTTCTGGTCAGTTGTCGCTCCACACCACCTGCGCTTGATCATCGCGCGATCCTGGCGAGCCAGTCCTGGTGGGATAACCGCGACTGGGACTGGTATGAGCGAAACCTCCCCTTCTTTGACTCACCTGACTCCGCCATCAACTCCACGTACTACTACCGCTGGGAGCTGGTCACCAAGCACCTGACATACGGTTCGCCCGAAACCGGCTACACCTTTACCGAATTCATCGACCGCCCCTTCTGGTCCGGCGCCTACGGCGCGATCAGCTGCCCGCTGGGTCACCAGATGTACGAGACGCGCTGGCTCCGCAACCGGCGCTACGTCGAGGACTTCGCCCGCTACTGGTTCGAGACGCCTGGCGCCGAGCCCCGGAGCTACAGCAACTGGTACGGTGACGCGGTCTGGGCCACCTACCTCGTCAATGGTGACACCGCCTTCCTCAGCCAGATGCTACCGCACATGATCGAGCAGTATCAGGGATGGATGACCGAGCACTGGGACTCGGCCCACCAGATGTTCCGCTGGGACGGCATGCACGACGGGATGGAGACCAACATCAACAGCCGGCAGACCGCCGACGAGTTCAGCGGTGCGGAAGGCTACCGGCCGACGCTGAACAGCTACATGTATGCCGATGCCCGGGCGATTGCCTCGGCGGCTCGGGTGCTCGGCGGCTCGGCCCGGTGGAGCGAGCGAGTCGCGTCACCAGAGGGCGCGTCAGTGAGCGGCAGCCCGAATTATGACCCCACCCGCCTGAGCGAACTGCAGCGCCCGGCGGTGATGCAACCGCGAGCGACAAGCAGTGCGCCGGCGAGCCAAGGTCTTTCGGCCATGGCCGCCGAATACTCCGAGCGCGCGGAACATCTCAAGGCGCGGGTGCAGGAGGAGCTCTGGGATTCCACCCGGCAGTTCTTCTTTCATCAGTTTGCGCATGATGAGAAGGGCGGCATCAAGGCGGGCACGCTCACGTACGAGACGGGTCCCTACGCCGGCGACTCCCATGGACGTGAGCTGATCGGCTACGTGCCGTGGCAGTTTAACCTGCCGGATTCAGGGTATGAAGCAGCCTGGCGCGTGCTGATGGACACGGCGGGCTTCGCTGCGCTGTTTGGTCCCACCACCGTGGAGCAGCACGACCCACAATTCATGGTCTCGGATCTCTGCTGCGTGTGGAGCGGC
>DASSOW010000030.1:0-4841 GCA_035700175.1 Gemmatimonadales bacterium
GAGGCGGCGCGCTATCTCTCGACCCTGCCGTACGTGGACAGCTCGCATATCGCCATCATGGGTGGGAGCTACGGCGGGTATTCCACCGTGTTCACCATGGAGTCGTATCCCGACATCTTCAAGGTCGGTGTCGCCAATTCGGCGGTGGCCGATTGGCGCCTGTACGACAACATCTACACCGAGCGGTACATGAACACGCCCGCCCTCAATCCAGACGGGTACAATACCAGCTCGGCCGTCAAGAACGCGGCCAAGCTCACGGGGCGGCTGCTCCTGATCCACTCGATGATGGACGACAACGTCCATCCCCAGAATACGATGCAGCTGCTGACGGCGCTCACCGACGCCGGCCACGACGTCGACACGCGGATTTATCCGCCCGGCCGTCATGGAGCGGCGTACAATCTCCAGAGCAGCATGCTCATCCAGCAGGTAACTGACGAATTCCTGGCCCGTCACCTGAAGTCCGGCATGGTCGCCGGTGCGGCGCTGCCCTGACCGGGGCGCGCCAGACTCACTTCGTTCGAGGAGACCCTTGATGCACGCCCGTCTGCTCACGGCACTCGTCGCCGGCTCGGCCCTGCTGGGCTGCGCCGGAACGCCCGCCTCCACTCCCGTGTCCCAGCCGACGGCAGTGGCCGCCGGTCCCGATGGCGTGGTGCCGTTGCCGGAGGTCACGCTGCCGCGCACCCACAAGCCGCAGCCCACGTCCGCGGCAATCAGCGCCAAGGACCTGATGACCCGGCTCTACATCTACGCCGATGACTCGATGCAGGGCCGGGAAGCCGGCACCATCGGCAACGTCAAGGCGACGAACTACATCGCTAGTGAAATTGCCAAGCTCGGGCTCGAGCCCGCCGGTGACAACGGCACCTACTTCCAGACGGTACCGGTCGCGAACCGCAGCCTCGACCCGTCCTCGTCGTTCGCAGCCAATGGCACGTCCCTCCAGCTCTTCACCGACTGGATCCCGACCAGCGGCGGCGACACCGAGCTGGCCTCGGTTCCCGTGATCTATGGCGGGGTCCTCAACGACTCGACGACGCTGGTGAGCGCTGCGCAGGCGCAGGGCAAGCTGGTCATGCTGACGGTGCACGGCGGGCTGACGTCGCTGAACCAGCTGCGCCGGATACCGCCGGCATTCGAGGGCGCCGCTGGCCTCGCGGTGGCGGTGCTGGATGAGTACCCACCGGCGGCGCTCAACCGCTTCAAGCAGCCGAGGATGTTCCTGAACGACAACCCCACGGAGCGGCCGGCCGGCCAGGTCATCATGCTGGTCAGCAACCACGCTGGTGAGGTGGTCTTCGGCAAGCCGCTCTCGTCCGTGGCGCCGGGCACTGCGGGTGCCACGGCCCAGGTGTCGGTCAAGCACCTGACCGAGCCGGTCAAGGATCCTGCGCGCAACGTCGTCGGCATCATCCGCGGGAGCGATCCGGCGCTGCGTGGTGAATACGTCGCGGTTGGGGCGCACAATGACCACATCGGGTTCAACAATCGCCCGGTGGACCATGACTCGATCCGGATCTGGAACCACACCGTGCGTCCAGAAGGCGCCGACGATGGCGGCAAGCAGGCCTCGCCGGAGCAGCAGGCACGGGTCAACCAGGAGCTGGCCGCTTTCCGTGCGGCACACCCCGGCTCCCAGCGGCTCGACTCCATCAGCAACGGCGCCGATGACGACGGTTCAGGCACTGTCACCGTCCTCGAGCTGGCGCAGAAGATTGCCGCGATGAAGACCAAGCCGAAGCGGTCGATCCTCTTTGTCTGGCACGTGGGCGAGGAGAAGGGCCTCTGGGGTTCGCACTACTACACCGACCACCCGACCGTGCCGCGTGACTCCATTGTGGCGCAGCTCAACATGGACATGGTGGGACGGGGCGATGCCTATGACGAAACCGGCCGCACCAAGGACGGTACGCCGATCCACGGCAGCCCGAACTACCTCCAGCTCGTGGGCTCGCGGCGGCTGTCCACCGAGCTCGGCGACATGGTCGAGACGGTCAACCGGGAGGGCGGCCACAACATGCAGCTCGACTACTCGATCGACGCTGACGGCCATCCCTCGCGCATCTACTGCCGCAGTGACCACTACGAGTATGCCCGCTACGGCATCCCGATCGTGTTCTTCACGACTGGACTGCACTCCGATTACCACCAGGTGACCGACGAGCCGCAGTACATCGACTACGATCACATGGCTCGGGTGGCCAACTTCCTCGAAGACCTGGCCGTCAGGGTGGCCGACATGGACCACCGGCCGGTGGTAGACAAGCCGAAGCCGGATCCGAACGGTCGCTGCGTGCAATGATCAACTGGGCGCCGCTGCATCCCCAGGTCGTCCACTTTGTCGTGGCGCTGGGCCTGGTGGGCATCGTGCTGCGGCTCATCTCACTCACGGGGCGGGCCCGATGGACCCGTCCCGCGGGTGCGGTGCTGCTGATCCTGGCTGCAATCTCCAGTGTGGTGGCGGTCAAGTCCGGCACCGCGGCGCACGGGCCGGTGGAGCGGATTCCGGGCGCGCGCGATGCGGTCGAACATCACGAGGAGTCTGGCGAGAAGACCCGGAATCTCTTTCTCGTCGTTGGCGTGCTCGAAGTGGCAGGATTGGCGCTGGCGTCGCGGGAAAGAGCGCGGCGCTGGCTGCTCGCCGCCTCGGCGGTCGCCGGTGTGGTGGCGTGTGTGGTGCTGTACGAAGCCGCTGATGAAGGCGGCAAGCTGGTGTATGTCTATGGTGGCGGGCCAGGGCTGCGCTCGGGCGACCCGGCCGACGTGCAGCGCCTCCTGGTTGCCGGCCTTTATGCGCAGGCCGCTGCGGCCCGAGACTCCGGCCGGAGCGAGGAGGCGGCCCGCCTCACCGACGAGCTGGTCCGCCAGCGTCCCGGTGACCCGGCTGTGGCCCTCCTTGCCGTCCAGTCGCTGATCCGCGACCGGCATGATGCGGGCGCCGCCCTCACCATGCTGGATACGCTCCCGCAGCCGGCGGGCAACCGGCGCTGGGACCAGCAGACAGGCCTGCTCCGGAGCGAGGCGCTGGTGGCGGCCGGCCAGCCTGATTCCGCGCGGGCGGTGCTCACGGCGCTGGCAAAAAAGTATCCCGAGAACAGGGGAGTGCAGCGGGCGTTGGAGGAGCTGAGAGCCAAGAGCTGAGAGCTGAGAGGCGTGTAAGGGCGGGCCGCGGGCCGCCCCTGCACGCACCCCTCATGCCACTCCCGCGGCACGCATTTTGACATCTCCCCGCCCTCCGCATTAGCTTCAGGAACATGCAATCGCATGGTCCACCGCCGGCGGGCGCCGGTCATTTTCCCATCTCATCGCCGATCGCCGCAGCGACGCTGGCCGACGAGCCGGCGCCGGTCTTCGCCAAGGAGTGTCCATGAGCACAAGCGCTTCCGCGACCAAGTACATCTTCGTGACGGGTGGGGTGGTCTCCTCACTCGGCAAGGGCATCGCGGCGGCGTCGCTGGGTCGGTTACTGGTGGAGCGCGGGTTGAGCGTGACGATGCAGAAGTTCGACCCGTACATCAACGTCGATCCCGGCACCATGTCACCCTTCCAGCATGGGGAGGTCTTCGTCACCGACGATGGGGCGGAAACCGACCTGGACCTGGGCCATTACGAGCGATTCATCGACCGCTCGCTTTCGCAGCAGAACAACGTCACCACCGGCCGCATTTACCAGAACGTCATCAACAAGGAACGGCGCGGCGAGTATCTCGGGTCCACGGTGCAGGTCATCCCGCACATCACCGATGAGATCAAGTCCGCCATCCGGCGCACCGCGCCGGGTCATGACGTGGTCATCACCGAAATCGGCGGCACCGTCGGCGATATCGAGTCGCTGCCGTTCCTCGAGGCCATTCGCCAGTTCCGCCAGGAGGTGGGGCGCGACAACGCGCTCTTCATGCACCTGACGCTGGTGCCCTATATCGCCGCCGCGGGCGAGGTGAAGACCAAGCCGACCCAGCACAGCGTGCGCGAGCTGATGCAGATCGGGATCCAGCCCGACATCCTGGTCTGTCGCAGCGAGCAGGCCCTCTCCGCGGACATCCGGCGCAAGATCGCCCTTTTCTGCAACGTGGACTTCTCCTGCGTGATCGAGAGTCCCGACGTGGCCTCCATCTACGAAATCCCGCTCCGTTTTCACGACCAGCGCCTCGATGCTGTCGTCTGCGAGCGCCTGCGCCTCGAGACGCCCGAGCCGAACCTCGAGCCGTGGGCGGCCATGGTCGAGCGGGTGCTGCGTCCGTCACGCGAGGTGCGCATTGCGGTCGTCGGCAAGTACACCGACCTCCACGATGCCTACAAGTCGGTGCAGGAAGCGCTCATTCACGGCGGGATTGCCCACGATGCGCGGGTCCGCATCGAGTGGGTGGCGAGCGACCGCTTTGCCGACCCGGCGGCTGCCGGCGAGGTCCTGCGCGATTTTGACGGGCTCCTGGTGCCTGGCGGGTTCGGGGAGCGTGGTGTTGAGGGAATGATCGAGGCCATCCGCTGGGCCCGGGAGCACGAGCTGCCGTTCTTCGGCATCTGCCTCGGGCTGCAGGTGGCCATCATCGAGTTTGCGCGGAACGTGTGCGGGCTCGAGGACGTGAACAGCACCGAATTCGAGCCGGACTGTGAGACGCCCGTCATCGCGCTCATGGCCTCGCAGCGGGAAGTCTCCTCGATGGGCGGCACCATGCGGCTGGGCGCCTATGCCGCCCGGCTGCGACCCGGGTCCAAGGTGGCCCAGGCTTACGGTACCAACGAGATCAGCGAGCGCCACCGGCACCGCTGGGAAGTCAGCAACGCCTATCGTGACGTGCTGGCGGAATTCGGGCTGCGGCTCTCGGGGCAGTCGC
>DASSOW010000031.1:0-8376 GCA_035700175.1 Gemmatimonadales bacterium
AGGAACTGTGCAGCGGGCGCCCATGGGCGTCCGCTGCAACGCTCTTGTCCAATGCGGGATGAGTCGCGCGTCTTACAGGAGGTCGGCCGCGGTGGCCGGCGCCACCACAACTCATTCCGAGGCAGTTGCATGTTTCATTCAGTACTGACGCTGGCCGCGCTCCTGTCGGTATGGCCCGCGTCCACGGTGCGAGCGCAGGATTCGCTGCGGATGCGAGTGGTCCGGTACTATCGTCCGGATGCATCCCAGACGCTCGTGAAGGTGTTCGTGAGCGTGCCCTACGGGCTCCTGCAGGCACCGGCCAGTGGCAGCGGCGACGGCAGCATGGTGTACACCGTGAGTGCCCAGGTGTCAGACTCCACTGGGCTTGCCCTGCTGGCCGAGCCGTGGACCTGGAGCAAGCGGGTGCCAGCGTCGGCAAAGGTGCTCGGCGCCTCCGGGCTCGAGCTGATGGAATTTCCGGTTGTCGCGGGCCGTTACACCATGCAGGTCAGCGTGACCGACAGTGTCTCCGGTCATTCGGCCAAGGCGGAAGTTCCAGTAGTCGGTTACGCCACGGCGCCGTCGGCAAGCGACCTGCTGCTGTCCCCCGCCATGCGCACTGCAGGCGATGGCGACAGCGTCCCCCAGCCGGGGGAAATGCGGCGGGGCAACACCATCCTGGTGCCTGCCGTGGAGCTGCGGCTCACGCCGATGCGGACCAAGGCCTTCTACCTGCTGGAGACGTACACCGGCACGTCAGGAGAGACCTCGGGAACGATGCAGGTCTCAGTCGTGGATTCGGCCGGGAAGTCACTGTTCAGGACGGCGCCCTCAGCGGTGCCGGTGCCGGCAGGCGGCGGAACCTTGCAGGGCCAGCTGGATCTCGATGGGTTGCCGCCGGGACATTATGACTTCGTGGTCACGCTGGACCTGAACGGCCAGCGGATCGAGCGGCGGGCGCCCTTCAGCATGGCCAGCATGCAGGAAACGCTGGCGCGGGATAGCGCCAGGGGCAGCGCAAATGAAGCCAGTATGGCGCTTGGCGGTGCGGCTGCCGGAGATGAATCGTACTTCGGCGCCATGGATGAAGCCCAGCTGGACTCGGCCGAGGCACCTCTGATCCTCATCGCCAAGTCGAGCCAGCTGAAGGGGTACGACAAGCTGTCGGTGAGCGCCAAGCGGCGCTTCCTCGTGGAGTTCTGGAAGAAGTACGACTCCAGGCCGGAAACGCCGGCCAACGAGGAACGGGAGCGGTTCTACCAGGCCATCGCCTACGCCGACCAGGCGTTTCGTGTGGGCCGGGGACGGCAGGAGCCGGGATGGCGGACTGACCGCGGCCGGATCTATGCCAAATACGGCGCGGCGTCCGACCAGCTCACACGGGTTCCGACGGGCTTCGCACCGCCGTATGAAGTGTGGCGATACACTCGTGGCAAGCCGCGCTATTATATCTTCGCGGACCGCAACGGGTTTGGCTCGTACCAGTTGATTGCAACCAATGACGTGTCGGAGAACGGCGTCCCGAACTGGAAGGAAATCCTGGGAAGTGCCGCACTCCTCGATATAACGCGCTATTTAGGGATTGATTTAACCGGTGGTTCCGATAGCCCCTTCTAGCCCACTGGCTGGCACGGTGGGTGGGAGTCTCCGCGGAAGCGGCTCCGGACGCGTGTCCACATTTCGATCGGAATGAGGTGCCAGACATGAATCGTATCTTGCGTGGTGCTGTTCTACTCGCCGTGACTGCGGCGCTCGGAGCGTGCAGTACCGAGCCCGACCAATTCAAGGACGGTACCCCAACCAAGATCATGGCGAGTCCTAGCACGGTGCTGGTGGCGCAGGCTGACAGCCAGGCCGTGATTATCCGTACGGTGGATGAGCAGGGAACGTCGGTGATCTCGCCGATCACTGTCACCACCGTCGGCGACGGCATTACGGTGGTGCCCGACTCGGCCTTCAAGCCGATCTACAACTCGGGTGACAGCCTCGTCTACAACCCCAATGCCACTGAGCTTCGCTTCTTCGTGAAGGCCAGCGAGGACGCGAACCAGCTGCTGCCCTGGTCCTTCGACGTGAGCAGCGGAGACCTGACCCTCACGGTGCCGGTGACGATCTACCCCAAGGCGGAGCAGGATATCGCCATCAGCAACGTCACGCCGGTGCTCGCCGAGGTCATCACGGTCACCCCGAATGCCGGGATCCACTTCACCGATAGCACCAAGGTGAGTTTCGGGACCGCGTCGCCGCGCATCATTTCGCTCGCCCCGGACCAGATCACCATGGTGGTGGGCCCGAACCAGTCCGGTCCGGCCACGTTCACCAATGTTGGCGTGTCCTACAACCCGAACCTGGCGTTCTCGGTCAACTCGATCCTCAATGTCACCGGCGTCAAGGTTGACACGTTCTTCGTGACGGTGAGCACCAATACGCCGGCGTCCAACCAGCCCGTTACGGTGACCCTGACTGGGAACCCGCAGCCGGAACTCTTCAACTGGGAGTTCGGCACCACGACATTCCTCACCGGGTCCGACGATGCGGCGGTGCTCAATGTGTCGGCCGATGGCAAGACCGCCAACATTCTGCCCACGCCGGGCTCGGACGATCAGCTCTTCGCTAATGCCGGCCTGATCGACGATTTTGCGCAGACGCTGCCCACGAACCAGCATCTGACGGTCGGCCCGCTCACGGCCATTGCTGGCACGGGCGCGTTCGCCACCGCCCCGACGCTCACCGCGCCGGGCGTGGATAGCTCGATCGCCTTCTGGAATTCTGCGCCGTTCGGCTTGACCCCGACGGGCTTCGGGGGAAGAGGCCAGCTCTTCAAGCTCACGGTCCCGAATGACGGGGACTTCACCATCACGCTTGACAACGTCAGCGATGGCGCGGACCTCGGTGTGTACTTCTACACCGCCGCGGAAGACCCCATGGATGGCGACGAGGACCCGTTCGTGGATGCAGCCGGCAATGGTGCCGGCGCGAATGGCGAATCTGGCGACGTCACCCTGGCAGCCGGCACTTACTACATGGGCGTGATCTTCTTCTCCCATACCGGGAACACGACCCAGCCGGCCAAGTATCGCCTGATCATGACTGGCCTCGAGCCGGAATGAGCTTCTCCGCAAGCTAGTCTGAGTCCCAGAACACCACCGCCCCCAGGAGCAATCCTGGGGGCGGTTTGTTTGGGGAGCTGGGAGCTAAGAGCTGAGAGCTGAGCGCTATCTTCCCGCCGAGCCCTCAGCGCTCTGCACTCAGTTCCTCGCCCCTGAACTGCCGCCGATACAGCCGCGCGTACAACCCATCCTGCTCCAGCAACGACGCGTGGGTGCCTTCCTCCACGATCCGGCCCTGTTCCAGCACCAGCAGGCGATCGGCGCGGCGCACCGTGCTGAGCCGATGCGCGATGATCAGCGTGGTGCGGTTGACCAGGAGGCGCTCGAGGGCATCCTCGATCAGCCGCTCGCTCTCGTTGTCCAGGTTGCTGGTGGCCTCGTCGAGGACCAGTACCGCCGGGTCCTTCAGGATGGCGCGGGCAATCGCGACGCGCTGCCGCTGGCCGCCTGAAAGCTTGACCCCGCGCTCGCCTACCAGCGTGTCATACCCCGCTGGCAACGCCGATACGAATTCATGGGCATGGGCCGCGCGGGCGGCCGCCTCGATCTCTGCCGGCGTGGCATCCGGACGGGCGTAGGCGATGTTCTCACGGACGCTGCCGCTGAACAGCGCCGGCTCCTGCGGCACGATGCCCACCGCGTGCCGGATATCCTTGAGCCGCAGGGTACGAAGGTCCTTGCCGTCGAGCAGGATGCGACCCTCGGTGGGATCCCAGAAGCGAGGCAGCAGGGAAATGAGCGTCGTCTTGCCGGCGCCCGATGGCCCGACCAGCGCAACGACTTCTCCCGGCCGGATCTGGATGCTGATGTCCTGCAGGATCCAGCGATCCCGGTCCACCCCGTCATAGCGGAAGGAGACGTGATCCAGCGTCACGGCCCCGCGCACCGGCGATGGCAGGGAGTCTGGATGCTCCGGATCGGCGATATCCACCGGTGCTTCGATCAGGTCAAACACCCGCTCCGCCGCGCCAATCGCTTCCTGGTACGCGCTGAAGAAGTTGGCCAGCGAGCCGACCGCCGCAGCGATGTAGATGGTGTATAAGAGGAAAGAGACCAGCTGGCCGGCCGTAAGCCCACCGTCCAGCACTTGGCGGCCACCCTGCCACAGCACGATGATGATGCCGCAGAAGGTGGCCAGCGTCAGCATGCCGAAAAAGACGCCCCGGAAGTGGGCCCGCCGGAGCGCCGCCCGGACGCTCTCCACAATCTTGCTCCCATATCGCCAGCGCTCGGCGTCTTCCTGGGCGAAGCTCTGCACCGTGCGGATCTGGCTCATTGCCTCATCGGCCACGGCGGTAGCCTCCGCCACCTTGTCCTGGACGCCGGTCGTGAGCCGCCGGAGCCGCTTGCCGAAGAACATGGCCGTGAGCACCACAACCGGTACTACGGCCACCGCCGTGAGCGTGAGCCGCGGCTGCATGATGGTGAGCAGGGCCAGCCCTCCCACCAGCATGATCACCTGCCGGGAGAACTCGGCGATCTGGTGGCTGAGCACGCCCTGCAGCAACCCGATGTCAGTGGTGAGCCTGCTGGTCAGCTCTCCGGTGCGACGCTCGGTGAAGAAGCCGGGTGAGAGCGTCAGGAGCTTGTTGAAGAGCTCGCGACGGAGGCCAGCCACCGCCCGCTCGCCGGTGGCTGAAAGCAGGTAGGTCTGGGCATAGTTGAGCACTGCCTGGATGGCAAAGAGGCCGACCAGCCCCAGCGCAATGCGGTTGAGGAGGGCCCGGTTACCCTTCTCGAATGCCGCGTCGAGGAGGTAGCCCACGACGCCCGGAAACATGAGGTTGATGGCGCTCGAGGCCAGCAGCGCCGCCACGGCCCAGTAGAGGCCGACCCGGTAGGGATGAACCCGCGCCCAGAGGCGACCGAGCCGCCGAGGGGACGGCAGGCCCATCAGTGCGTCAGCTCGTGCAGGCCCCGCGCTGAGGGCACGCTATCAGCCCGCTGCAAGAGCATATGGGCGCCCGGCGGCGTGCGGCCGATAGGAATGAGTCGGTCTACCCCCATCGCCAGGAACAACAGAAACAGGTAGAGGAGCGAGTACTTGTACATGCGCCAAGCCGTTGGTGTGACGCCAGTTTCGCGTAGTAGTTGCACACAGTACCACAGGAGCCTCAGGCCCAGCAACGATGCCGCGACCAGATAGATCAGGCCGAGCGCACCGAAGAACGACGGCATCACGGTGAGCGGCAGGAGGAAAAGGGTGTAGAGCAGCATCTCCATCTTGGTGCGGCGCTCGCCCCGGACCACCGGCATCATCGGAACCCCGGCGCGGGCGTACTCGCGCTGCTTGATCAGGGCCAGGGCCCAGAAGTGCGGCGGAGTCCAGTAGAAGATGATGGCAAACAGATAGATGGCCGCCAGGTCGATCCGCCCGGTCATGGCGGCCCAGCCGACCAGCGGGGGGAAGGCGCCCGCTGCGCCGCCAATGACGATGTTCTGGGTTGTGCTTCGCTTGAGCCACATCGTGTAGATGAGCACGTAAAAGAGCAGGCCGCCCAGGGCCAGCCAGGCCGACAGCGGATTCACGAACCGATAGAAGATGAAGAACGCCACCACACCCAGCCCGATCCCGAACGCCAGCGCGGCAGCTGGTGCCACTCGGCCAGCAGGGATTGGGCGCAGCCGGGTGCGCCCCATTCGCGTGTCGATATCCCGGTCAAACCACATGTTGATGGCGTTGGCACCCCCCGCCATCAGGTAACCGCCGACCAGGACTGTCAATATCAACCGCCAGGACGGCAGTCCAGCCGGTGTGATAAACATCGGTGCGATGGTGGTGACCAGTAGCAGCGAGATGATGCGTGGCTTGGTCAGGGTGACCAGGTCGCGAAGGAATGACGGCGCCTCGACCGTCCTGTCCGCCTCGACCGTCCTGTCCGCCTCGACCGTCCTGTCCGCCTCGTCCGTCCCGTCCGTCCCGTCCGTCCCGTCCGCCCTGCCCACCCGCCTCGATCGAATCACCGCTACCACCGCCGCCGTCCAGAGCAGGGTCCCCACCAGCAGGTGGGCAGCTCGAAGAACCGTAGGCAGGCTCAGCACCACCATGGTTGCGGCCACAATGACTTGAAGCACCGTGAGCCCCAGGATGGCGTTGGCCGCACTCCTGAGCGGGGCCGCCGCATCATCCCGGCGACGGGCAACACGGACCGACACCACGGCCGCCAGGATCACGAAGAGATACGCCAGGATGCGGTGGGTCCAATGCAGCGCGCCAAGAGCGGTGGGTGGCGGTCCGAGGCCAAATTCGTGACAGAGGGGAAAGCCGAGGCAGACCCAGCCGGCGTTCAGGTTGGCCACGTGCGCGCCGAGCAGGACCAGCACAAAGGTGTAGACAGCGGTGAACACCACCAGCCCGTGGTCACGGTGCCGCTCCCGACTGGGAAGCGGCGGTCCGGCAGGGCCAGCCCGCAGCGCCGTTACGAGAAGTGTTGCCAGCAGCAGCATCGCGTTGGCCAGGTGGACTATCACCACCGAGGGCGGCAGCTCGAGCTTGACCGTGACGGCCCCGAGCAGCACCTGGACCACCAGCAGCGCGAGCGCGAGTGTGGCGGGGTTCCTGAGCCGCGGTTCGGTGCGGTGGCGGCGCCAGGCCTGCAGGGCCACCAGTACTATCAGGAAGCTCAGCAGGGCAGCCACCCATCGGTGGCCGATTTCGATGGCGGTTTCCAGATCAAGCGGCGGGAACCACTGGCCATCGCATCGGGGCCAGTGGTCTCCACAGCCCATGCCGGAGCCGGTAATGCGAACAACACCACCAAGGACAACGAGTCCGATCGCGAGGATCGCTGCCGCCCAGGCGAGGCGGCGAAGCGTCCGGGCAGGATCGGGCTGGCTTTGTGACATCACATTCTCCAGAGAGGACACGCGGCCCTGCGGGGGGCCCTGCGGCGAGCGAAAGAACGGGAGCGACTCCCCCCTTGTCAAGCATCGGGAAGAGGCCGATTTTCAGGCGGAATCCCCCTCGAACCTTCCGTGGTGGTAATGACCCAAGAACGCGACGCCTGGGGTGAGCGACTTCCCCGACACCTCGGCCTCTGGAGCGCTGTCGCGGTCCTCATCGGCTCCACCATCGGAAGCGGCATCTTTCGCGTTCCTGCCACCGTGGCCGGCCAGCTTGGCGATCCCGGTCCGGTCCTGCTCGCCTGGGTCGTCGGCGGGTTCATTGCCCTGTTCGGCGCCCTGACCTATGCCGAGCTCGCAGCCGCCCTGCCGCGCTCGGGCGGGGTCTTTGCCTACATCCTCGAGGCGTTCGGGCCGCTGCCGGCCTTCCTATTTGGCTGGTCCGAGCTCTGCGTGATCCGCGCGTCCGCCCTGGGCGCGATCGCCACGATCTTTGCCGAGTACCTGGGGCACTTCATCGCGCTCACGCCGATGCAGGTGCGCTGGGTGGCGGCCGCGGGCATCATCCTGGTGGGCATATTCAACTGGGTAGGCGTCAACACCGCAGCCATCGTCACCAACCTGACGACGGTGGTGAAGTACCTGGCGCTGGCCGCGCTGGCGGTGCTGGCCTTTGCGGTGGGGCAGGGAAGCGGGGCGCATTTAACGCCGGCCTGGCCCAATGGCCTCAACTTCTCCCTGCTAGGCACGGCGCTCATCACCATCATGTGGTCCTATGATGGCTGGGCCGACCTGTCGTTCATGGGTGGCGAGGTCAAGAACCCGGGCCGCACTCTCCCCATGGCGCTCATCATCGGGACGGCGGCAATCGTCGCCGTCTATTTCCTCATCAACGCGGCTTACATCTACCTGGTCCCGCTTCCCCAGATGGCTGGGAGCGCACTCATCGCCTCCACGGCCGCCGAGCGCATTCCGCTGCTGGGCGCGGCGGGCGCGTCGATCGTGGCGGCAATCGTCATGATCTCCTGCTTCGGGACCCTCAATGCCTCGATGATGACGGGGCCGCGCATCTTCTTCGCGATGGCTGACCGGGGACTCTTCTTCCAGCGCATTGCGCGGGTCTCGCCCAAGTACGAGAGTCCTTCCACCGCCATCTGGCTGGCCACCGCGCTCGGCGTGGTGTACGTGCTGCTCAACAACTTCCAGCAGCTGGCGGAAAAGTTCATCCTGGGCATCTGGCCGTTCTACGCGCTGGCTGTGGCGGCGGTGTACGTGCTCCGGAAGAAGCGGCCCGATCTGGAGCGCCCCTACCGGGCGTGGGGCTATCCGGTGATTCCCGCACTCTTTCTGCTGGCGTCGCTTGCCATGGTGCTCAACGCGCTGTGGACCGAGCCGGTGGACACCGGCATTACGTTCGCGATCATCCTTGCAGGCATTCCGG
>DASSOW010000032.1:0-4859 GCA_035700175.1 Gemmatimonadales bacterium
CGGCCAAGCCGACGCCGCCCGCTGACACCACTCGTCCGGCACGCCGCGACTCGGCGATCGTCTTCCGCCCCGCAGCACCGGGTGACACAGTGCATCAGGCGCGACCCGCCGCGCCTAGACCTGCGCCGGTGCAGCGCGATACCGCACCCGTCACGCCGCCCCCGGCTGCCACGTCGGGCTACGCCGTCCAGGTCGCAGCACCAGCCGATGCCTACACGGCCAATGACTTTGCCCGACGGCTCAAGGCATTGGGTTATGAAGCGCGGGTAGTACCAGAGGGCGGGCGCTACAAGGTGCGGACGCAGGTTTACAGCCAGCGCCCCGATGCTGCGATTGCGCTGGAGAAATTGCGGGCGACGTTTGGGGATGCCTTTTTGGTCAGGGATTAGGGACTAGGGGTTAGGGATTAGGGCGAAAGAACGGGCGTCCGTGTCTCAACCCCTGACCCCTAACCCCTAGTCCCTAATCCCTGACGTAGCTCCTCACCCACTCCTCCAATTTCGGCAGGTCCAGCAGCGCATCCTTGCAGGGTCCTGCCGGCAGCGTCATCGTGAGTCCCAGCACCGGGACCTTCCCCGCCACGTCGTGCAGGCCGCTCACCATGTCCCGTTCACAGGCAACAGCCACGACCGCGCGCGGGCGGCGCTCGCGGATCACCCGCCGGGCCAGCTGGCCGCGCGTGGCCACGAAGACCGGTACTTCATACTTGCCGGCGATGCCAAGCACGCCGTCGAGCGTCTGCTTGGAAAGGCAACGGGGAATCAGCACCAGCAGCTCGCCCTGACCCACCTTCCGGCCCCGGTGCGAGGCCAGCTCGTTGTACACCTTGACCGACGCGTTCTCCACCCAGTCGCGCCAACCGAAGAGACTTGAGACGCGGGACGTGAGGCGCATGAGGCGGAGAAAGGGGCCACGCTCGGCGAGGCGTTCCGGGAGCAGCGGCTGGTGCGCCACGCTCGAGCCCAGCAGTAGCGCCCACCACATGAGTGAGCCGGCGGCCACGACGGCGAGCGCGGTCCAGAGCGTGGTGGGGATGGCCTGGTGAAGCAGCGCGAGGCGAGGGGCAAACAGGTAGATGGCGACCGCCGCGAGCAGGAAGAATCCCGCCATCGCGGCCACCGACCAGGCAAAGAAGAGCCATGGCGGCGAATCGAAGTTGCCGGCATTGGGCAGCGGCTTCCCGTCCCACTCGTCCCACTCGTGGCCGAGCCGCCGGTCTACATCTATATGGATCAGCTGTGCGCGTGGTGCGTCGGACATGGGAGAAAGATAGCAGGATGGGCGAGATGGGCAGGATGGGCTAGATGGGCTGGATGGACGAGTGCTGTCAGGCGAGTTTCGGCGTGCCCATCCTGCCCATCCTGCCCATCCTGCCCATCCAGTAATCACCAGCCCATCTCGCCCATCCTGCCCATCCTGCCCATCCTATATTCCAGTCATGCTCCCACCCACCATCCCCTTCCACACCGACGAACGCACCCGCGCGGCGTATTCCGAAGGCGCCGGGATTTACCGGATCGAACCGGCGGCGGTGGCGGTGCCGAGGTCAGTGGAGGACCTCCGGCAGCTGCTGCGCTGGGCGGTTGAACACGACACCGGCCTCATTCCCCGTGGCGCGGGAAGCGCCATGGGTGGTGGCAACGTGGGGTCGCAGGTAATCGTCGACCTCACCGCCATCGAGCCGCGGACGCTCACGGTGGACGGACCGCAGCAGCGCGCCGACACCTCTGGCAACATCACCTGGGAAGAACTGCGCGCGGCTGCCTCGCAGGAGGGACTGCGTCTCCCACCCGATCCCTCCAGCGGGCGCTGGGCCACCCTTGGCGGCATGGTCTCCACCAATGCTTCCGGCGCGCGCACGGTGCGCTACGGCAGCGTGCGACCGTGGGTCCAGGGCCTGACGCTCCTCACCGTCGACGGCGAAACCGTGCGCCTCGATCGCAGCCGCCCGGCACCTTCCGCGGTGGCGGCGGTGCGCCGGTTCGAGAGTGATGCGGCGCCCGCCGTCCGTGCCGCCGAGTCACTCATCCGAAGCCGCTTCCCGCACACCCGGAAGAATTCCAGCGGCTACGCCCTCGACGCCTGGCTCAGGTCCGGCGACCTGCTCGACCTCATCATCGGGTCCGAGGGCACACTCGCGTTGGTCACCGGCATTACCTGGCGGCTCGATCGCGTTCCTTCCACGACTTCTGCACTGCGGGTGTCGCTCGCTTCGCTCGATCAGCTTGCCGACGCAGTCGGTGCGCTGCTCGACCACCACCCGTCGGCGGTGGAGATGCTCGACCGGACCTTTCTCGAGCTCGTCGCGGATCGGACCGACCTGACAGACGTGGCCGCACTCGATGCCGTCCTTCTGGTCGAGTTCGAGGGGGAGAGCGAGGAGGCCGCCCGCGCCGTCGCCACGCGGGCTGCGGCCGCCGTGGCGCCTCATGCCGTCAAGGTCGAGACCGCGCTGGACGATGGCGATGTGCAACGGGTCTGGGCGCTTCGCCATGCAGCGAGTCCTATCCTGGCGCAGCTGCCCGAATCACGGCGCTCGCTCCAGGTCGTCGAAGACGGTTGCGTGCCAGTGGCGAAACTGGGCGAGTACGTACGCGCGGTGCGGCAAGCGGCGAAAGATCACGAGCTGGAGGTCGTGCTCTTCGGCCATGCCGGTGACGGCCACCTCCACTGCAACCTGCTGCCCGATGTCAGCGAGGACGGATGGGAAGCGCGCGTCTCCGCGATGCTCGCCGATGTCACTGCTGCCGTCGTCCGGCTCGGCGGCACGCCGAGTGGCGAGCACGGCGACGGTCGGCTCCGCGCACCACTCCTGCCCGAGGTGTTCGGCGAGGAAATCATGGCGCTCTTTGCGCTGGTGAAGCGCGCCTTTGACCCCCATGGTATCTTGAACCCCGGCATCAAGCTGGGCTCGGCGCCGCCGGTGGATCACCTCAAGGTGGGCCGCCACGCCGCTCCGATACCAGCCGACATCGCCCTCGCGCTGCGCGATATCGAGCGGAATGCAGGGTATGCGGTGTCGAGAATGACATTGAGCTGAAGGCTGAAGGCTGAAAGCTCAAAGCCTTCAACTCTTACCCTTCAGCCTTCAGCCCTCAGCCCTCAGCCCTCAGCCCCAAGCCTTCCATGGAAATCTTCCGCTCCCCCCGCGTCACCCTGATCGGCCGGCCCCAGTTCGTCGAGCCGCCGCACCTACCCGTCACCTGGCAGGGCGAGTCGAGCGACGGCGAACGGCTGGCCGAGTTCGCCGGGCGGCTCTGCTACATGAGCCAGCACAACCCGGCCAACCGGACCACGGCGGAGTATCTCCAGAACATCCTGAAGCAGGGGCACGGTTCGGTCTTCGAGCATGCGCAGTACGTGCTGCTGCTGGAGGGGATCTCCCGGAGCTGCAGCCATGAGCTGGTGCGACACAGGGCCGGCTTTGGATTTTCCCAGCTAAGTCAACGTTACGTAGACGAGTCCCACGCCGCCTTCGTCATGCCGCCCGCCATCCAGGGCGATGCCCGGCTGGAGCAGGAGTGGGAGAAGCAGGTGACCGAGGCGCAGGCGGCCTACGTCACGGCGGTCGAGCACCTGATGAACCGCTATGAATGGGTGGAGAGCAAGGTCCACCGCCGGAAGATGGCGCGCGAGGCGGCGCGGAGCGTCCTGCCCAATGCCACCGAGGTGAAGATCGTGGTGAGCGCCAACGTCCGCGCCTGGCGCACCATGCTCGAACTCCGCCTGGGCGAGGGCGCCGAGCAGGAGATTCGCCGCATGGCGGTGGAGATCCTCAAGGTGCTGCAGGCGGAAGCGCCGCACCTCTTCGGCGACTTCGAGATCTATCGCGCCGACGACGGCGCCGACGCCGGTCGCGTCGGCTTCCACAAGGTTTGACGCCGCCACTCGCACCGATTTTTTCCGGAAACCAGCGCCGTGAGGCAGGTCACCTGCCGCGCGGCGCATTTTCGTTGCCGCTTTTCTATTGTGTACCGCGAATCTATTTCTTACTTTATCTGCGTCGGCGTAGCTGCAACTCGCTCGTGGCCGGATAGTCGCGACGGCCTTCACTGCAGGAGACGCCTTTGGCAGTTCGTATCGGACTTGCCTATAACCTCAAACCTGATTCTCCGGCTGACGCAGCCGGGGCCGCCTCCGAGTCCCCTTCCAAGTCCGACACCAGCGGCGTCGCCACCAACCGCCGTCTTCGTTCCGACCTTTCACAGCCCGATCTCTACGCCGAGTGGGACGAGCCCGCCACCATCGACGCGGTAGAGCGTGCACTCGCCACGGTCGGCCAGGTGATTCGCCTCGAGGCCACCGAGTCCTTCCCGTCCCGGCTCGCCGGCGCACGTCCCGACTTCGTCTTCAACATCGCCGAGGGTCTCTACGGTCCCAACCGCGAGAGCCACGTCCCGGCCATCTGCGAGTTCTACGGCATCCCGCACCACGCCTCTGACGCGCTGACCCTGGCGCTCTGTCTCCACAAGGGGCGCGCCAAGGAAGTGATGGTCCAGCACGGCGTGCCCACGGCGCCCTACCTGCTGGCGCGCTCCCGCGCCGACGCCCGCAACTGCGCGCTTCCCTTCCCGCTCTTTGCCAAGCCGGCTTTCGAGGGATCGGGCAAGGGCGTGACGGTGAAAAGTCTCTGCCACCACCGGGCGGAACTGGTGGAGCGGGTGGATGAGTTGCTCGCCACCTACAACCAGCCCGTCCTGGTCGAGACCTGGCTGCCGGGCCTCGAGTTCACCGTGCCGGTCATCGGCAACGGCGCCGAGGCACGCTGCTTGCCCATCGTCGGCATGCGATTCGACACCTTGCCGCCGGGCGCGCCGCCGATCTACGGCTACGAGGCCAAGTGGCTCTGGGACACGCTG
>DASSOW010000033.1:0-4558 GCA_035700175.1 Gemmatimonadales bacterium
CGTTGGGGTTGCATCCGCACCTGCTCAAGGGCATCAAGGAACTCGGATTCATCCGACCCACCCCGATCCAGGCGGACGCGATTCCGCCGGCGCTGGCCGGACGGGATGTGCTGGCTTGTGCCATGACCGGCAGCGGCAAGACCGCCGCGTTCCTCCTGCCGATCCTGCAGCGCCTGATGAGCCAGCCACGGGGCACCACCCGCGGACTGGTCATCACGCCCACGCGCGAGCTCGCAGCGCAGATCCTCGAGGACCTCAACGCGCTCGCGGTGCATACGCCCATCACGGGTGCTGCCATCTTCGGCGGCGTGGGCATGGGCCCGCAGGAGCACGCATTCCGGAGCGGCGCCGACGTCCTGATCGCGACACCGGGCCGGCTGCTGGATCATTTCCGGTTTTCCTATGCCCATCTCACCGGCCTCGACGTTCTGGTGCTGGATGAGGCCGACAGGATGCTGGACATGGGATTTCTGCCGGAAATCCGGAAGATTCTCCGTCACCTGCCGGCGGTGAACCGGCGCCAGACGCTGTTCTTCAGCGCAACGATGCCGCCGCCGATTGCCACCCTCAGCCGCAGCATGCTGCGCGATCCAGTAACGCTTAACCTCGAGCGAGAATCCAAGCCGGCGGTCGGCATCACCCATGCCGTCTATCCGGTCGCGCAGGAGCTCAAGTCGGCACTATTCCTGGCCCTGCTGCAGCGTGGCGACATGCAGGAGGCGCTGGTCTTCACCCGCACCAAGCACCGGGCCGACCGACTGACGAAATATCTGGTGCAGCATGGGATTGAAGCCGAGCGGATCCACGGAAATCGTTCGCAACCACAGCGCACGCTTGCGCTGGCCGGCTTCAAGAGCGGGCGCTACCGGGTGCTGGTGGCAACCGACATCGCTGCGCGCGGGATTGATATCGAAGAGCTTGGGCATGTGGTGAACTTCGATGTGCCCAAGCTGCCGGAGGACTACATCCATCGGGTTGGCCGGACCGGGCGCGCCGATGCGGTGGGTGACGCTTTCACGTTCGTGGCCCCGGACGAGGAAGGTGTGCTGCGGAGCATCGAGCGGGTACTGGGCAAGCGACTGCCGCGGATCATCGTTCCCGATTTTGATTACGCTGCCAAGGCGGGGGCGGTGCTCGAGATCCCGCTCGAGGAGCGAATCAAGGCCATCCGGGCCCGAAAGGCGGACGACCGTGCCCGGGCAGCCGCCAAGGCGCAACGCCGGGTCGAGGCGGAAGCGGCATCCAAGGCACGCCGCGAGGCCCCGAACGCCGAGAAGAGGGCTGGTTCCGGTGCGAAGAGTCGCAGAAGGCGGGCTCGGGGCCGCCGCCCCGACGGGAAAGCCGGCCGCGGCCCGTCTGGCGCTCCACGAGGCTAACTTCCGGGGCCCGCATGCGGCGGGGCTCTGCTGCTTTCGCCCACCGGCATCGCCACGCCCGTCGCTGCCGCCCATTCGAGGTAATCCAATGAGTCGCCTGGCTGTCCAGCAGCATCATTTCAGCTATCGTGGTCGCGCTTTTCACTTCGTGGCCTACGAGGCCATCCCGGCGAACGCCGCGCAAGGTCGCGAAGCAACGCCGCCGAGCTGGTACCTGATGTCCGCTGGCAAGCGTTGGGAAGTGATGCCGGAAGTGTCGGCGCAGCCGGCTGAGGAGCGCGACCTCCAGTTTGCCTGCTGGCTGGATCAACATGTTTTCGGGGTCAGCTGAAGCCCGTCCTGGGCGAGCCGGAACTCACTCTCGCAGCGTCGTCTCCCATTCCTTCACCGTCCGCGCCGGCTGCCGGCAGCTCGTCCCCACGCAGAGGTAGCCGGCCGCTCCACCCTCCGCGTGTGCCAGCATCGCCGTAAGTTCAGCGGGTGCGCCAGCAAGTCTGTCCGCACTTCGGAGACGGCGTATGACTCGTCTCGGTCTCCACGCGCGCCACGCTTCCCGCTCCATCGCGACTGCCACCCCGTCCTCCGCTGTTCCTACGATCACCATGTGCGTCGCGGGCGACAGAATCCAGTCGGCGGCAAGGAGCAAAGTTGCCCCGTGGATGCTCGCCTCGGCGAGCCCCGCCCCAAAGGCCTCCACCAGCCTGCGACCTCGTTCGTTCCATATTGCCTTTCCGGTCAGGTGGGCCAGCCGAAAGGCGACGATCCCGGCCACACCGTTGGCTGACGGCGTCGGAGCGTCCTGCGAGGGCTTGCCCCGCGCCGCCAGGAGCCCCGTAGCACGGGGATCAGCCGCGATATCAAAGAGCGCGCCGTCTGTCGAATCCTCATGCTCACGCCACGCCCGCTCCGCCAGCGCCTCCCCCCAAGCGAGCCAGTCGGCGTCACCCGTGAACTCGAACGCGGTGAGCACCGCATCGGCTGTCTGCACGGCGTCCTCGAGCCACCCTTCCGCCTGTGCCGGCGAGTGTGACACTGCATCGGGGGACCGGGCTTCGGCCCGCATGCGGCGCAGCGTCGCCAGGGCGTGCTCCCGCGCCGCCGCATCATCCAGCGCAATGCCGGCCAGGAGCATCGCCGAGGCCAGCATGGCGTTCCAGGCGGTATAACGGGTGGGATCCACGGCGGGCGCGGTGCGCGTCTGTCGCGCAGCGAGGAGCTTCGTGCGCGCCGAGGCGATGAGCTCGCGTACCTCGGATTCGGTCACCTCGAGCCGGCGGGCAATGCTGTCGGCTGATTCGGCCACGAAGAGCACATTGCGGCTGGGGTCGTGGTGCATCTCGCCCGCGGTGCCGATGTCCCAGTACGCGGCTGCGACCTCGAACTCGGTATCGGACAGGACGGCTTCGGCTTCAGCGCGACTCCAGGTAAAGAAGTCGCCGTCGTCATCGAGCCCCACATCGGCGTCCTGGCTTGCGCCATAGCCGCCACCCTCCTGTGCCAGCGTCCCGCGCACCCACGCGACGATGCCTCGCGCCACGTCCGCGTAACGTTCATCGCCCAGCGCGAGATACGCTTCAGTGTATGTCCGCAGCAGCTCCGAGTTGTCGTATGACATCTTCTCGAAATGCGGGACGATCCAGCGCGCATCCACGCTGTAGCGATGGAATCCGCCACCCAGATGATCATGGATGCCGCCCAGTGCCATGGCGTCGAGCGTGCGTTCCACTACGTCGCGCAGCTGGGCATCCCGGGTGTCGTGCCACCGCGTGAGCAGGAAGCGAAGCGCAGCAGGATGCGGGAACTTGGGCTGTCGGCCGAACCCCCCGAACTCAGGATCAAAGAGCCGCAGCATGGAGGCAGCTCCCTCAGCAAGGCGCGAGGCGGACACCGGCCCCGCGGCGGATTCGTCGAGATGCTCGCTCACCAGCCGGGTCAGGGTGGCGGCCTGCGCATGCACCTGGTCTCGCCGGCTCCGCCAGGCGTCGAGCACACTGTCGAGCACCGTCCGGAAGCCGGGGCGGCCGTGCATGTTGCCGGGAGGGAAGTACGTACCACCGAAGAAGGCCTGGCCATCGGCTGTCAGCAGCACCGTGAGCGGCCACCCGCCCTGGCCACTCATGGCCTGCACGGCGCGCTGGTAGCGGGCGTCAACATCGGGCCGCTCGTCGCGATCGACCTTGATGCAGACAAAGTTCTCATTGAGGAACTGCGCCAGCGCCTCCGACTCATACGACTCACGATCCATCACGTGGCACCAGTGGCACCAGACCGCACCGATATCCAGCAGCACGGGGCAGTCGCGTTTGCGGGCTTCAGCAAACGCCTCCTGGCCCCAAGGGTACCAGTGTACCGGCTGGTGCGCGGCGGCGGCGAGATATGCGGAGGTCGAGCCGGAGAGGTGATTGGAGGACATGCCTGAAGATAGGCGGACTGGGCGGACTGGGCGGACTGGGCGGACTGCTGCCAGCGGGAAATCTTCGGCTCGCCTCGTCCGCCTCGTCCGCCTCGTCCGCCTCGTCCGCCTCGTCCGCCTCGTCCGCCTATTTTCATCCATGCCCCATCCCGACCCCGATCTTGACGGCGCCCGCCGGGACGCCATACATGTCCTGTGTGTCGCGCAGGCACAGGACCGCATCTCGGTGGAACTGTTCGAGCAGCGGCTGCTGCTGTTGCGGGAAGCGCCGACGCCGGCCGCCATCCGCCAGATCGTCGGGGACCTCGACGGGTCCGGTGACTACGGGTTGCAACGGCTCGAGACGCCGCTGCCTGCCGCGATGGAGACTAGTGCCGTGGCGCCGCTCGAGCGGATGCGCCTCTCGGCGGTGTTCTCCGGCACCAAACGCTCGGGCCAGTGGACCGTGCCGCTGCTCATCGAAGCCAGGATCATCTTCGGCGACATGACCCTGGACTTCCGGGACGCATGGTTCGAGGTGGATACACTCGACATCGACGTCGAGGCCTGGTGTGGCAAGCTCAGGCTCGTTGTCCCGCCCGGGACGCAGGTCGAGAACGAGGTAGAGGAGACATTCTCCGGTTCGAAGCACCGACGAGGCCGCGAGGCCACCGAGCCCAATGGCCTGCTGGTGCGGCTGTCAGGCCAGATGTTCATGGGGAAAGTCGAGATCATCGAGCGCCCGCCGACCAGTGAAGCGACGGGGCTGCTGGCGGGAATCAGAAGACGG
>DASSOW010000034.1:0-3021 GCA_035700175.1 Gemmatimonadales bacterium
AGTCATGGGTCGGGAGTTGAGAGTTGAGAGTTGAGAGTTGAGGGTTGAGGGTCGCGGGTCGAAGGTCGAGGGTCGAGGGTCGAGGGTCGAAGGTCGAAGGTCGAAGGTCGAAGGTCGAAGGTCGAAGGTCGAAGGAGCCGAAGCTCGCCCAACCGTCACCCCATCAAAACCCTGGTTTTCACCGGGGTGACGGGGTCCATGAGGGGGCCGCTGATGGCACTTCACTCGCATGTCACATCCGGCGTGAATCTGCGCGGGTGAGCCCTCATGGATTCCCGCTTTCGCGGGAATGACGATCTGGCGAAGCCCGTGACCCGCCTTAAGCCTTACGCCTTACGCCTTACGCCTTAAGCCTTAAGCCTTACGCCTTCAGCCCCAGCTTCTCCAACTGCGGCTCCGGGCATCCGTCCCAGCTCTGCCGGTACACGTTCCCCTTGTAGCCGATGTCCTCGACACCCATGCGGCTGGACCAGAAGCCGCTGGCCGTGAGGTTGCGGAAGTTGGAGAAGAAGCTGGTGGGCTCCTTGAGCATTTCATTGCCCCTGGTCTTGTCGGGCCAGGCGATCTCGTCCACCAGTGCAAGCTGCTGCTCGGGCGCGGCGCCGGAGAATGGCGCCTGGAACCGGCCGCGTGACTCGCGGTTGAGCCAGGCGAGCCCCAGCCGCATCCGCTGCTGGCTGCCGGGATTTTCCTGCATCATGAAATCCATGAACTGCGGCACGCCGGCGTCGGTGGCGCTGCCGGAACGGTCATCCTTCGGGATGATGATGTCCACCAGGGTGTTGACCGTCTTCCATTCCTCCGGGGTGAAGAACCCCGGGTGATACTCGCCGGTGCTGTTGGCGACGTGCTCGGCGGCACGCTGGACATCACCTGCCTTGCAGCCGAACGCAGTGGCCGTGGTGGCGAGGCCCAGGAGGCCCACCATTTCCCGGCGGGACAGGTTGCTCATACGGTGCCCGCCTTTCTCAACTCGGCGATATGGTCCGCAGTGCGCCACGCCAGCGCCAGGATGGTCCAGGTCGGGTTCTTGTCGGCCTGGGAGACGAAGGGGGAACCGTCGGCCACGAAGAGGTTCTTCACATCGTGGGCCTGGTTCCACTCGTTGACCACCGAGCGGGAACGGTCCTTCCCCATCCGCGCACCGCCCAGCTCGTGGATGATGCTCCCGCCGCTGGAAATGCCGTAGCCCTCCGCCTTCGTGGGCATTTCGGAAAAGACGGTGCCGCCCATGGCGTCCACCAGCGCGCGGAAGGTCTCCTGCATGTGCTTCACCTGCTTGTACTCATGATCGGTCCACTTCCAGTGGAATCGCAGCGCGGGAATCCCCCACTGGTCCTTCACGTCGGGATCGATCTCGCAGTATGAATTTTCGTTGGGGATCATCTCGCCCCGGCCGGAGAACCCGATCGTGGTGCCGTAGAGGCGGCGATAAGAATCCTTCAGCGCCTGGCCGTACCCGCCGAAGTCGGGATACTTGTCGATGCCCCACATGAAGCCATAGGACGGCATGCCGCGCCCGCCCCAGAGCTCGATGTGATAGCCGCGGGGAAAATCGAGCTTGCTGTTGTCGAGCCACCAGGGGCAGTAGAGATGGCCGCCGCCCACGCCGTCTTCATTGTGGGAGTGGCCGTTCATCAGCTTGGGAATAAAGCCGGCCACGTCGGTGCCAGTGGTGTCGGTAAGGTACTTGCCGACCACGCCGCTGGAGTTGGCGAGCCCATGGGGAAACTTCCCGCTCCTGGAGTTGAGGAGGAGGCGAGCGGTCTCGCAGGCGCTGGCGGCGAGCACCACTATCCGGGCGCTCACGTGCTGGTCGGTGTTGGTGGCCTTGTCCACGTAGGCCACGCCGTTGGCGAGCCCATCGCTGCCCAGCGTCACCTCGCGTGCCATGGCGTTGGTGAGGAGCGTAAGCTTCCCGGTCTTGAGCGCCGGCGGGATGAGCACGTTGGCGGAGCTGAAGTTGGAATTGGTCCGGCAGCCGCGGTTGCACTGGCCGCAGTAGTGACAGGCGGCGCGGTCATGGATCGGCTTGGTGAGGATGGAGAGCCGAGCCGGGATGCAGGCCACGTTCAGCTTGTCGGCGGCCTGCTTGACCAGGAGCTCGTAGCAGCGTGGCTTGGGTGCGGGCAGGAAGTGGCCGTCGGGCGCGTTGGGGAAGTTCTCGACGCTGCCGAACACGCCAATGAGGTCGTCCACCTTGTCGTAATACGGCGAGACGTCATCGTAGGTGATGGGCCAGTCGTCGCCCAGGCCATCGAGCGACTTCCGCCGGAAGTCATCGGGCCCGAACCGTAGCGAGATGCGTCCCCAGTGATTGGTGCGGCCGCCCACCATGCGGGCGCGCCACCAGTCGAAGTCGGTGCCCTTGGCCCTGGTGTAGGGTTCGCCGGGAATTTCCCAGCCGCCGATGCAGGCGTCGAACTCGCCGAAGGGGCGCTCCTTGGTGGAGGCGCCTCGGCGGGGCGAGTCGTAGGCCCAGGTCAGCATGGCCGAGTCGGTCATGTTGTTCCAGGGCCCGCCGGCCTCGAGCATCACCACGTTGGCGCCGGCCTGGGTGAGCACGTACGCGGCCATGCCGCCGCCCGCGCCCGAGCCAACGATTGCCACGTCATAAACCTGCCGCGAGCCCGGGGATTGCGTCACTCTGATTTCGCTCCTTGTGCGTGGACATCGCAGAGTTCGATCGCCTGGCGCAGCGAGTCGCGCCAGGGACGGGTCGGGATGAATTCGTGCGCCAGGAAGCCGGAGAATCCGGTATCCGCGATCGCCTGGGCGATGGCGCGATAGTTAAGCTCCTGGGTGCCATCGAGCTCATGCCGCCCCGGCACGCCGCCGGTGTGGTAGTGCCCGATGTCCGCCGCGTGATCGCGGATGGTCCGGATCACGTCGCCTTCCATGATCTGCATGTGGTAAATGTCGTACAGCAGCTTCACCCGGGGGGACCCGACCGCCTGGACCACGGCCGAGCCGAATGCTGTATGGTCGCCCTGATAGTCCTTGTGGTCAACCTTGCTGTTG
>DASSOW010000035.1:0-4424 GCA_035700175.1 Gemmatimonadales bacterium
CAAGGATCCGGTCTTCCAGCTCCTCGGTGCTCAGCTGGGAGAGCTCCGTCGGCTCGGACTCATCAGTGGCGGGTTCGGCCGCCATCGGCGGCTCCCATGCGCTCGCCATTGGCGTCGCCTCCGCCGCTTCCTCGGAGGGAAGCAGCGGATCCTCCTGCTCCACCAGGCCTTCCGCATCGTCCCGTCGCGACTGCAGCTCGATCGGCTCGCCGATGTCAAAGTCATCCACGAACGCGCCGGAGGCATCGACGCTGGGCAGCGTCAGGTCAACGGAATCAGGTGGTGCCAGCGCCGAGTCCAGTGAGGATTCGTCGTCATCGAGGGTTGATTCAAGCTCGAGGTCGGGCACCGACGACGTCAGCTCGACCGGCGCGTCGGCAGTCTGCTCCACCGGGAAGTCGAGCGGCGGAAACGCTTCGGCGCTCTCCGACGCGATGTCGAGTTCGGGTGCAGTCTCCTGCCCCAGTTGCGGCGTGTCGAGCTCCAGGCCATCGAGCTGGGGAACTTCAGCCAGCCCGTTCTCCGACTCGAAGCTGGACGGCTGCAGGTCAGCCAGTTGCTCCGACTCTACCACTTCAGCGTTGATGACGGGCGGCTCGAAGGTGTCGAGACCCTCGACAGGAGCCGGCGCGGGCTCAGGCTCACGAGCCTGCTCAGGCTCCGCCTGTGCTGCCGTCGTTGAGCTGCGCCGGGAGGAGAGGTGCGGCGGCTCAAATCCGGTCTCGAGGAACACGAGATCATTGGCGCCAGCGGGCTCCGCGTCCTCCGGCGAGTCGATGTTCTGGATCCGCTCGCGGGTCTTGCGCGCCCCGGCGCGGTCTCCCCGGGCTTCCAGTTCGCTGGCGATGCGCTCCAGCTGCTCCTGTGCTTCTTCGGTGCGGGACGCCGCGCGCAGGAGCTCCACCAGCATCAGGCGGATGTCCTGGTTGGCGCTGTGCTGGTCGGCGAACGACTTGAGCTGGCCGAACGCCTCGTCCAGCCGGCCCAGCTTGTTCATCCGCTCCATGTGCTCGATCAGGTTTCGCTTGGCTTCGGAGACGACGTTCTTGCGCGCGTGCAGGTGGGACAGCTGCAGGTACACCTGCACCCGGCCCGGATTGACGCGCAGCATCTTGCCGCAGAGCGCGATGGCGTTATTGAGGAATCCCTGCTCGGCGTACAGCTCGGCCGCCCGCTCGTAGGACTGCACCGCCGAGCTGGGGTCATTCAGCTTGAGATGAAGGTCACCGACACGGTTGTAGATGGTGAGATCGGCATCGGCCTCGCGCCCCGAGTCATAGTGCTGAATGACCCGTTGGTAGGCGTCAATGGCCTTCCGCCAATCCTCCCTTTGCTCATACTTCCGCGCCGTATCCTTGAGCTTCTCGAGATTCATGCAGCCGGCTGGACTGAAGGGAACAGGCGGTGGTGTTCGGAGTGTGCAAAGATACGCCACCGGATAGGGGTGGACAACCCAAGGGGCGCCCCGCGGCGCATCATGGTAAGCCGCTCAAGGCGAAAGCAGTCCGGCCCTGACGGCCACGCCCAGGCGCTCCAGGTCGGGGGCCGGCGGCCGGTCGGCGGTGAGCGGGGCCACGCCGATGGCAGCCCCCCGCACCGCTTCTGCCAGCCGCTCGACGCCGCGACCAGCCCTCAGCGGACGATGGAACTCGATGCCCTGCACGCCGCAGAGGAACTCCGCGCCCACCACCGTGCAGGCGTTGTCGAGGATGCGGCGGCACTTGTAGGCCGCCGCCATGCCCATCGGCACGAAATCTTCCTGGTTGGCGTCGGTCGGAATGGACCCGATGCTGGCGGGCATGGCGAGGGCGCGCGACTCCGCCACCAGTGCGGCCGCAGTGATCTGCACCATCATGAAGCCCGACGAGAGCCCTGGGTCGGCCGTCAGGAATGCTGGCAGTCCCTGCGAGAGATCGGGGTTGACCAGTCGCTCGGTGCGGCGCTCGCTCATGGCCTGCAGCGTGGTCAGCGCTATGGCCAGGAAGTCGAGCGCCTGTGCCACCGGCTGTCCATGAAAGTTCCCGCCGCTCAGCACGTCGCCATTCTCGAACACCAGCGGATTATCGGTACTGGCGTTGAGTTCGATCGCCACGGTGTTCCGGGCAAACTGGATGGCGTCAGCACAGGCACCGAGCACCTGCGGTGTACAGCGAAGACTGTAGGCGTCCTGCACCCGCGGGTCGTGCTCCCGGTGTGATTCGCGGATCTGGCTGTCGGCCAGCAGCTCCCGCAGCAGCTCGGCGCATCGGCGCTGGCCGTCGTGGGGCCGGGCTTCGTGGATGCGCGCATCGAATGGCACCGGCGTCCCTCGCAGTGCCTCGAGGCTCAGGGCGGCAGCGCCCACCGACGCGCGCCAGAGCAGTTCGGCTTCGTATACCAGGAGCGCCAGGAGCGCAGTCTGCGCCTGGGTGCCGTTGATAAAGGAAATTCCCTCTTTCGGGCCGAACACCCAGGGATCGAGGCCGGCAGCCTGAAGGTGCTGCCGGACCGGCTCGCGAGTCCCCTGCTCCGTCCGCACCCAGCCCTCGCCCATCAGCACCAGCGCCACGTGACTGAGCGGGGCAAGGTCGCCGCTCGCGCCGACGCTGCCCTGTTCCGGAACCCACGGCACCAGCCCGCTATTGAGCAGGGCCAGGAGCGCCTCCACCAGGCCGGGGCGGACCCCGCTGGTAGGCCGGGCCAGGACATTGGCGCGGAGGAGCATGAGCGCCCGCACGGCATCACTGGGGAGCGGGCTGCCGACGCCGGCAGCGTGGCTTCGGATCAGGTTGACCTGCAGCTGGTCCAGGCGATCAGGGGCAATCTGGACGTTGGCAAGCTTGCCGAATCCGGTGTTGATGCCGTAGACCACCTGCCCACCTGCGATGGCGGCCTCGACACGTTGCCGGCTCGCCGCGAGTGCGGCCCGGGCCGCGGGCGACAGCAGCACGCGCAGTCCCGGTGTACGGGCCGCACGGACAACGTCCTCGATCGTCAGCGAACGACCGTCGAGTTCCAGCGTCTGGTCTGTCATGGGGAGGAAGCTTGCGATGGACGGGCGGGAATGCAATCAGGGATCAGGGGATAGGGGTTAGGGATCAGGGTTGAGAGATGAGCATTCGTCCTCACGCCCTGGCCCCTGGCCCCTAATCCCTCATCCCTACTTCCGTCCCACCACCAGCTCCGGATTCCCTGGATCCGTCTGGTACGCCCAGTCCAGGATCAGGAAATTCTGTCCGACGTGGGTTACACGCACTGCACCAAACTGCACGAACTGGGTACCGGGCATCTCGAAGACATAGCCCCAGCCGGGCAGCGCCTCGAGCCCCGAGGCATCGAAACCGGTCAGCGGTGCGATGTCGATGCTGGTGAGATCCTCCACCGGCGCATCCCCGTAGAGCGCCACCGTAACTCCGGCGCGCGCGGGCGTGAGGAACAGCGTGCCGTCGAGATCACGCTCAACCGTGAAGTCGGCTGAGGCGTCGCTGCCGTTCAGCACCAGGCCCAGCTCATTGAGATTCACCGAGCCGCTGCCGTTGAGATCCTGCCAGAAGGAAAAGCCCGAGCCGGTATTCTGAGCCTGGCGGGCAAAGACCACGACGTTCCGGGCATCGGGACGTGGAGTGTCGTTCCGCACCGGTGAGGGACTGCTCTCGGCGCCGGACGGGCTGGTGGCGGTCACCTCGAAGCAGCGCGGCACACCGTTGGTCAAGGCACCCACGATGAATTCCGGGGCGACCGTCGTCCCCTCGATGCTCCAGCTCGTGCCACAACGATCCTGATCCAGGTCGTAGCTGGCGCTGTACACGACGTAGCTGCTGAAGTTGCCCGGATCGGCTTCGAACGAATTGTCGGACCAGGTGAGGGCAACCGCGGCATCCAGCGTCGTGGACGTGAGATCAGCGGGCCTCGGCGGTGCCGTGCCCGGCCCGGTCGTGGAGTCGGACCCGCACCCGGCCAGGGCGCCGGCGGCGAGCAAGGCGAGCAGGACGCGCATGTGTGGTGCTCCGGTTTGAGGGTCTGGGGTGCCCGCGAGCAAAGGGTATGCCAGAAAGCTGAGCGCTCAGCGCCCAGCGCTTGGCGATCGGCGTCTCAACTGCGAGACGCTACTCTCCCAACGTGGACTGATTGAAGTCCAGCTTCAGTTCCGGCAGGTTGATCAGGTAAATCGAGAAATAGACCGCCACATTCCCGTTGGCATTCTTCACGAAATTGAAGGCCGCTCGCCAGTCGTGCAGGTCGCGCTCCAGCCGCACCACGTGCGACTCGAAGCGCTTGTCGGTGATGTTGTACTGGGTCTGCCACGACACGGCCCAGAGCGGCGTGGGCGAGAACAAGGTGCTGAAGCTCACGTTCTGCTGGGCCCGGTTGCTCTCGTCAGGCAGCGACGGATTGGGGCGCCGGCGCGAGAGAGAATAGGTAAAGCTGGCGCTGAACTGCCTGTT
>DASSOW010000036.1:0-5840 GCA_035700175.1 Gemmatimonadales bacterium
TGTCGCTTGCCGCGGGCTACCTGCCGTCTGCCACGGCCGGATTTTTGGCTGGTGCTGTCGCATTTTTGCTGCTGCTGATGCTCCTGGGTATTCGCCGCGTGGTGAGTCCACTGCACGACGCGGACCTGCCGCTCCTGCTGGTGCTGGGTTGGGTCGGTTTCTCCTGGATCGCCAACCTGGGCCGGCAGACCGATGTGTGGTCGCTGCCGGTATCGCTCCTCATGTTCTGGACGCCGTGGCTGATCGTCTTCCTGGCGCGCAGTGCGCGATGGACGCGCCGCGAGCTCGGTATTGTCGCGGTCGCCTGGCTCGGGCTCACGCTCGCGCAACTGTTCCCCGCGTTCATCAAGCCGCTGGTGCAGGGTGATTTCGCGGCCTATCTTGTGCCGATTCTGCCAGTGGAATTGCTCGGTTTTCAGCTTCCAGGCCACGAAGCGATTGCCTCAGCGGCGGACATTACAACGGGCACGCTCCGAAGCGCGCACCATCTCGGTGTCGTCGCGATCCTCGCCATCGTCTACGTGCTGGCGCTCTACTGGCGCCTGCGGCGTCCGCGGCTCCTGCTGATTGCGATCCCGCTCGGTTTCGCACTGCTCATGGCTGACGCCAAGCACGTTGTCCTGAGCGCATTCGTCGTCGGGATTCCCGTTGGTGCGATTCTGCTCTGGCCCGAACTCAGCCGGCGAGCGCGGAGCCGGCTGGCAGCGGGTGCCATCGTGCTGATGCTGGGAGGTGCGACCCTGGCCGGGGCAGCCGTGGTGCAGGCTGTCCGCGCCGGTCTCTGGGAGCCGTTGGTCGGGATTGCGTCGTTCAATCCGAAGGTCGTATTGGTGACTCGAACCGCGAAGCTCATGGATCCGGGCGCGCTGCACACCTGGATCGGCTACGGGCCGGGGGCCTTCGCGAGCCGAGCGGCCTCGAGCAGGGCGACCGGCGCACTCTTCAAGGACGAAACACATCTGCCCGCATTCATCCCTCCCTTCACACCGCCGGCCTATGGGAGCGTGGTATACGACCTGTATACCGCCGACATTGCGACGACGACGCGGTTTCGCAGCGGCATGCTGACCAACCCCTTCAGCAGCCTGATCGGGATCGTCGGCGAATACGGCATTCTGGGTTCGGTGGTCTTCGGAATCTTTGTTGGCGCGCTCATGCGCCTCGGCAGGAATGCGTGGAGGGACGTGCGGCGTTCCGAGAGTCAGCGTGCCTTTGCGGCGACGCTGGCATTCGCTGTCCCACTACTGCTCGTACTCTCCTTCTTCGACACATACTTTGAGCAGCCCGACGTCGTCGTGCCGGTTGCCGTCCTGTGGCTGCTCGCAAGCTGCACGCCACACCTTGCGGGCGCGAGCCCGGGCGCAGAATCCGCGTGATGCGAGCTGGAGGCTTCGGGAGGCGCGGGCTCCGCGCCTCATGGACTGTGCGAGGCGACTCCCTTGCGACGGCCGGGCCACAGGCCGGCGAGGGCTCCGCGGAACTCCGCGAGGCCTTCCGGATCGGTGGCGCGCGCGGTGCCCGACGTCGCAAGCAGGGCGATGAGCACGGCGGCCAGGCACCCACCCACGATCGCGCCGAGGATCGTCATGCGGGTCCGGACCGGGTAACTGCGGTCGAGTGGCGGAGCGGCGACCTGCACTACGGTGAAGGTCGGATTGTCTCGTGCTTCGGCAATTTTCGCTTCGGCCAGCTCCTGGGTCATCTGGCTGAAGGCGATCTGCGCCACGTCAATGCGCCGCTGCAGCCGCTGGCGCTCCAGCGCCAGGCGCGGCATGTCGAGCCCGCCGCGGTTGCGCTCGAGAAAATTCCGCATCTCCGCTTCGGAGTTCTCCAGCGTCGCACGAGCGGACGCAAGCTCGCGCTCGGCGAAGCGCCGCCGGCCCGAGGCGCTGGCCTGGCGCATGGTAGTGTTGAATGCCTCGAGGCGATGGTAGAGACGATTGGCGACGTCGGCCGCCAGGGTAGGGGACGCCAGCGTCACCGCCATGCTGATCATGCCGGTGCGGTCGTTGGTGGTAACGTCGATGGCCTCATCGCGCAGGAAGTCGATCGTGTTGTCGAGCGTGCGCTCGGGACTGTCACCCCCCTGGCGAAGCAGCGCGGTGAGCGGGCGCCGGGTGGTGGGTGCGTCGGGGTCGGCGAACGAGTCGGTGGCGACCGCGGCGAGCAGGTCATGGCTCTTCAGCAGCTCGGCGTAGAACTGCAGTGAGCGAGTGCCCTCGTCCATGGTGAAGCTGGCGCCGAACTGGCTGCCCAGGGCGGCGAGCCCGCTCGAGAGTGCCGACGCCGGCTCGTCGCCTGGCGCGAAGATCGTGACGGCCGAGAACCGGGGCGTGGCCACCAGTGACCAGACGGCCGCCACCACGCCGCCCAGCACGAAGCCGAGCAGCAGGAGCCGCAGATGGCGGAGCAGGGCAGCAGCAAGACCCAGCATTGACATCGGGGCGCGATCGCGTGCGCTGGAATCGGTGGCAGGCATTGTGAAGGCGAAACCTCATGGCGCCGGACCAGCCCGTCAAGAGGCGCCGACGGGGCGAGGGCCGCGATGAGGCATCACTTCGCGTTCCTGTTTCGCGACTCCATGGTGTACGGCCTGGCCGGGGCAATGAATCGTGCCGTGAAGATCCTGCTCGTCCCGATCGTGGCCAAGGCGACGACGACGGAGATCTACGGCGCCTTCGATTCGCTCAATGTCTATCTCTACGTGGCAGCAGCCGTCGCGATGCTGGGCCTCAACACGGCCGTGGTCATCGTGGCCACGGCCGATGGGCAGGCCTCGTCACCAGGCAATCTCCGGCCTCCCGCCGCCACGAGCTTCCGGGTCGTGCTCGCAGTCAGCGGCACCCTCGCCGCCATTATCATTCTCGGCGCGGGTTTCTGGAGCGAGGCGCTCCTGGGGTCACCTCGCTTCACGACCCCGATCATCTGGGCCGCGCTCAGCATTCCGTTTTCATCGGTGTTCCTGTTTGCGCTGGGGCTCCTGCAGTGGAGCTTCCGGCGGACGTGGTACGTGAGCCTGGCGTTCGGCACGGCGTTACTGACAATCGTGCTGACCTGGATCGTCGCGACGCGGACGTCCTACGGCCTCACCGGCTTCTTCGTGGCCAACCTGGTCGGGCAGAGTCTCGGGGCCATCGGCGGCGTGTTCGCTGCCCGGGACATGATCGGCGGGCCGTGGGACAGTGCCGTACTTCGCCGACTGGTGGCTATCGGGCTGCCCTTCGCGGTCATCGGGCTGGCGTCCACTTTGCTGCCCACGATTGACCGGCTGTTCCTCGTCCAGGCGCACTCGCTGGAGACGACAGGTGTCTATGCGCTCGGGCAGAAGATCGCGGCGTTGACCGGCTTGATCCTGGCGGGATTCCAGGCCGCATGGGCGCCGTTTGCGTTTGCGCGCCGCAGCGATCCCGACAAGGCTCGTTTGTTTTCGACGGTGCTGCTGCTGGTCGCGACGGCCGTGGTGACCCTGGCGTTGCTGTGCGTGCTGCTCGCGCCCGTCATCTCGCGCGTCATGGCCACGGACGCATATGCAGGGGCAGCTGAATTCGTCGGGCCGCTGGCCCTCTCGGCCGGGCTCAGCTCCGTCTTCGCGGTGGTGGCAATCGGCTCGGTGCTCGAGGGCCGCACCTTGCACAACCTCGTGGCCTACGTTGCCGGCGTCGCCGTGACGCTGGGTCTTAATGTCGGCCTGGCACTCCTCAAGGCGCCGCCGATCGGAATCGCCTGGGCGAACCTCGCCGGCCAGGCCACTGCAGTGGCCATCATGGCTGTGTTGTCACAGCGGGTGCACAAGGTACCGTATCCGTTTCTCCGGACGATGCTGCTGCTCGCCGTCGGCGCCGTCGCAGTGACGCAACTCGGTGGACGGGTCACCAGCATGAGCGGAACGGAAGTTGCGGCCTTCACGCTGGCGGTGATCGCCGCCACGGCGGCTTGGCTGCTGTTCGCCGTGCTCACGCCCTCCCAGCGTGCTCGCTTCCTTGCACGTGTGCGCCGCGCTCCGGGCGCCGTCTCATGACGATGCCTGTCGTATACGTCATCGTGGGACTGGTGACCGTGACACTGCGGCTGGTGCCCGGCATGCTCTGGCGCTACCGCGGGATGGATGCGGGGGCGCACCTCCTGCTTCGGCGCCACATTCGCAGCAAGCGCATGCGGCTCACGATTGATGGCTGGCCACTGGTACTCGACCGGCGCTTTACCTACCCGTGGGTCTATCACTGGTTGCTCGCGCTGTTGCCCGAACCGTGGTTGCGGCGGGTGCCACCGCTGCCGAGCGCCTTGTGCGATGTGCTCCATGCGACCATCGGGGTGTGGCTCGCAGGCCACCTGGCTCCGATGATCATGCCTGCCACCCCCCCAGGCCACGTCTCGCTCCTCGCAGGCCTGCTGTTTGGCACCTCGCCGGCACTGCTCGTTGCAGGCTTCGGTCCCCGGGCGTACGAAGTGACGCCCCGGCCGTTCGGGGAGCTGCTCTATACGGCGACCATGGCCGGCGCCCTTCTCTACCTGGTCGAGGGGTCGGCCGTGGGGGCGTGCGTCGCACTGATGTCCGGTGGCCTGCTCCTGCTCTCGAGCAAGTTCGCTGCGCAGGTGCTGCTTTTCTGCACGCCGGTGGTCGCGCTGCTCGCCCGCGATGCCCGGCTCCTGCTGCTGTTGCCGGGAGCGGCGCTTGTCGCGATGGCGGTGTCGGGAGGCGGCTACTGGTGGATATTGCAGACCCAATGGGTGCATCTGCGCTACTATCGGCGCACCCTGCAATACCAGCATCCCGCTCTCATACGGCGCAACCGGGGACGGGATCTGGTGCGAGCGGTCGGTTCCGCGCTGGCCTCGCCGAGGGAACGGGCCAGCTGGACCCGCGTGGTCCAGCTGGCCGAGGCGCACACTTTCCTGCAGTTCCTGCTGCGTAATGTGCTCTGGTGCGGGGTTGTGCTGCTTTACGTCACCGGGCTGGTGCCGGCGGGCACGGGAACTGGGGCGGCCTGGGTGATGCTACTCTGGGCCTGGACGCTCGCGCCACTGCTTCCGTTCCTGTTCTCCTCTATGCGTGATTTCCGGTTTCTGGGTGAGGCTGAGCGGTACCCGGAGTACGCCGTCACGCCCGCCGCCATCCTCGGTGCGATGTCGCTCCTCGCCCTCCCACCCGGGCAGCGTTCCCTGGCGCTGCTCGGCTACGTCGCAACGCTGATCGTGGCGGAGACTTATACTGTCGCCCGGCTGCGCTGGAACGCACGCCGCCAGCGGTCGCGCTCGCTGGACGAATTGGTGGCATTCTTGTCGCAATTCCCTGCCGGGACAGTCGTCGTACCGTTGCCGTGGCTGCTTGCTTACCAGCTGGCGCCGGATGTGTCCTGCGCCTTCGTCGCAGGTATTGACGCGAAGGTCTGGTGCGAGGATACGGACGGAATCTTCGCGCTCTATCCCTGGCTGCGGCCTGATGTGTCGCAGTGGGCACGCAAGTATTCGGCGTCGGCTGTCATGGTGGACCGCGCGGCCCTTCAATCAGAGGCCGCTCCGGATTACGATTTCACGGCGCTGCAGCTTGCCTTCGAGAATGACGGATTCCAGGTATACCGGTGGCCCTGAGCCTGCGTCGAAACGGCTGCCTCAGGGCGTCGGCCAGGGGAGCGGCGTGAACGATCTATCTGTCGGGACACCGGACGACCTTCTCAGGCAACTGCGCGCCGCGTATGCGGACGGCAGCCGCCGTGTCGCCGAGGAGTGGCACCGATCAGTCCCGTTCGGCGACCTGGTCGTGGACCGCTGGGAGCGAGCCCGCATGCTGGGCTTCGGTCCCGGAAGCAGCATCTACGATTCCGCCCTTGTACTGGGCGATG
>DASSOW010000037.1:0-12126 GCA_035700175.1 Gemmatimonadales bacterium
ACTCGGTGCTCTCCTATCACACCGCGTGGCTCAAGGCCCACTACCCCGCCGAGTTCATGGCGGCGCTCCTGTCCTCGGAAATCGGCAACACCGACAAGGTGGTGCAGTACATCAACGAGGCCCGGAGCCTGGGTATCGAGATCCTGCCGCCGGACGTCAACGAATCCGGCTTCAAGTTCACCGTCATCGGCGACGCACGCGTCCGCTTCGGGCTCGGCGCCGTGCGGAACGTGGGCGAGGGCGCCATTCGCTCCATCATCGAGGCGCGTGAGAAGGCGCCGTTCCGCTCGCTCGACGACTTTGCCGAGCGGATCGATACGCGGCTCTGCAACCGCCGGGTGCTGGAGTCGCTCGTTGCGGCTGGCGCTTGCGACGGGCTGGGCGGCCACCGCAAGCAGCTGATCGAGGCGCTGGACCGGGTCCTGGCCGAGGCACAACTGAAGCAGGCCGAACGGGAGGCGGGCCAGTCCTCGCTCTTCGGCGAGGCGCAGCCGGCACGCGCCCATGTCACGGTCCTGCCCGACATCCCGGCGTGGTCCGAAGCCGAGCGCCTGGCACGCGAGAAGGAAGTGCTCGGCTTCTTCATCTCCGGGCATCCGCTCGAGCGATTCCGCGGCGAGGTGGAGCTCTTTGGCACGCGCAGCACGGCGACACTGCACGAGTGGAGCCAGCATCCGGTCACCATCGGCGCCGTCGTGACTGTCGTGAAGCGGCAGATCTCGAAGAAGACGGGCAAGGAATACGCCCGGCTGGTGCTGGAGGATTTTCACGGGACGGCAGAGGCCATCGTCTTTCCCGAGGCCTGGGCCCGGCTCAACCAGGTGATCACGCCGGACGCCGCCATGCTGCTGACGGGAGGCTTCAGCGAGCGCGACCGCGATGAAGAACGGGCGCCGTTCATCGTGGAGTCGGCCCGGCCCCTGGCCGAGCTGCGGGACTCGGGCGCCATGGCGCTGTGCCTCCGGTGGCGGCTTCCCGGCTCACCCGGAGCCCAGTCGGCCAAGGCGGCTACGGTACTCTGCACGGCGCACCCGGGCCCCACGCCCCTGTATATTGAGTGGAGCGACGGGAATGGGGAGGCGGTTCGCCTCCGGGCCCGTCGCGTTCGCGTTCAGGCCGATGAAGACCTGGTGCGCGCGCTGCGCGACCTCCTGGGCCCCGACGCTGTTCACTACGTCAAGGCAGAGTGACGCATGCCGCCATCGCTCTACACGCTGGACTTCGAAAAACCGCTGCAGGAACTCGAGCGCCAGATCGAGGAGCTGAAGCGGATCGGCACCGAGCGTGACATCGGCGTCGAGGACGAGCTGCTCAGCCTCGAACGAAAGCTGGATGAGCGCCGCCGGGAGATCTACGATGCGCTCACTCCCATCCAGCGGGTGCAGGTGGCCCGGCACCCGCGCCGACCCTACACCCTCGACTACCTCAGCACCATCTTCACCGACTTCATCGAGCTGCACGGCGACCGCCAGTTCATGGATGACCCGGCGATCGTGGGCGGATGGGCCCGGCTCGACGGTGATACGGTCATGGTCATTGGCCACCAGAAGGGCCGGGACGCCAAGGAAAACCTGAAGCGCAACTTCGGGATGCCACATCCCGAGGGGTACCGGAAGGCGCTGCGCCAGATGCAGCTCGCCGCAAAATTCGGCGTGCCGGTCATCACCCTTATCGACACCATGGGCGCATTCCCCGGCCTGGGCGCCGAGGAGCGCGGGCAGAGCGAGGCGCTGGCGCGCAACATCCTCGAGATGAGCGCCCTGCCCGTGCCCATCATCTCGGTGGTGATCGGTGAAGGCGGTTCGGGCGGCGCCCTGGCGCTGGGCGTGGCGGACCGGCTCCTGATGCTGGAGAACTCGGTCTATTCGGTCATCACGCCCGAGGGCTGCGCCGCTATCCTCTGGAAGGACGCCAGCCAGCGCGCCCGCGCCGCAGAAGCACTCAAGCTCACGGCCGAGGACCTGATGCGCCTCAAGGTGGCCGACGAGATCATTCCGGAAGCAATGGGTGCCGCGCACCTCGATCCCGATGCCACGGGCGAGGCGCTGCGAGCCGCACTGATTCGCCAGCTGGCCGAGCTGCGGAAAATCCGTCCCGAGCGCCTGGTCCGGCGCCGGGCAGAGAAGTACGCCGCCATCGGTGCGTACAGCGAGCGCTGATGGATAGTCCGCTGACGGTTGAAGTCCGCTTCAAGGGCACGCGCAAGGCCTATTTCCACTCCAGCACCGCGCTCCGCGTGGGCGATGCCGTGGTGGTGGACGCCGAGCGAGGGCGGGACTTCGGTCACGTCACCGCTGTCGGGGAAGTCGCCGAGCAGAAGTGCGGCGGCAGCTGCACCGGCTGCGCCGTGGGCCAGGCCATTGCCGGCGACCAGGCCACCACCATCCGCAACGTCATCCGCCAGGCCACCCCGGAAGACCAGCGCACCCATCGCGAGGTACGCGCGTCCGAGGAGGACGTGCGCCGCAAGGTGATGGAGCGCGTCCGGGCGCACGAGCTGGTGATGAAGGTGAGCGACTGCGAGTGGCAGTGGGACCGCGCCAAGCTCACCATCTATTTCACCGCCGAAAAGCGGGTGGATTTCCGCGCCCTGGTGCGCGACCTCGCCAGCCTGTTTCGCACCCGCATCGAGCTCCGGCAGATCGGCGTGCGCGATGAAGCGGCGCGGCTCGGCGGCGTGGGCCGCTGCGGCCGGGAGTACTGCTGTTCCAGCTGGCTCAAGGAGCTGACCCCGGTAAACCTGGGGCTCGCCAAGGACCAGCACCTCTCGCTCAATCCCTCACAGATTTCCGGCGGCTGTGGCCGGCTGCTCTGCTGCCTCAAGTACGAGCACGAGTTTTACGTGTTGAGCCGCAAGCGCTTCCCGCGTGAGGGAAAGGTGCTCCAGACGGCGCGCGGGGCCGAAAAGGTGGTGGCGGTCGACATCTTCCGCGAACGGGTTTACCTCCGGAGCGAGGGTAACGAATCGCGGATCATCCCGCTGGTGCAGCTGAAGCAGGAGATGGCCGACGCGGACACCGGCGGCGTGGCCGTCGCCTCGGTACCTGAGCCCGAGGCCCGGCAGCGGCCCGAGCGCGAGGCCGACGCGGCGCCGCCAGGCGGGGATGCATCTGACGAGGCACCCGAGCGCCGTCGTCGCCGTCGCCGTCGTCGCGACCGCCGGCAGGATGAGCCATGAGCCGTTTTTATCTCACCACTGCCATCGACTACGCCAACGGCGACCCCCACCTGGGGCACGCGTACGAGAAGATTGGCGCTGACGCCATCGCCCGCTATCACCGGCTCGCCGGCGACGACGTCTGGTTCCTCATCGGCATGGACGAGCACGGCCAGAAGGTGGCGCAGACGGCCGCCGAGCGGGGCGTGGCGCCGGAGCAGCTCACTGCCGACGTGGCCGAGCGGTTCGAGGCCATGTGGGCCCGGCTCGCGATCAGCCACGACCAATTCATCCGCACCACCAGCGAGGAACACAAGGCGGGCGTGCGGGACCTGATCGACCGGATCTTCGCG
Organism: Gemmatimonadales bacterium; assembly: GCA_035700175.1. Lineage (GTDB taxonomy): Bacteria > Gemmatimonadota > Gemmatimonadetes > Gemmatimonadales > GWC2-71-9 > CAMLHP01. The sequence goes on from DASSOW010000037.1 coordinate 3,511, forward strand.
CGGAACCCGGACGATTTTTACGAGAAATCGTACGCCGGCTGGTACTGCGTCGGGTGTGAGTCGTTCAAGCAGGATGCGGAAATCGAGGACGGCAAGTGCGTGCTCCATCCCACGCGCACGCTCGAGTGGGTGGAGGAACGCAACTGGTTCTTTCGGCTCTCGCGCTACGCTGACTACCTCATTGCGCTGCACGAGAATGACCCGGATTTCCTGCAGCCGGAGTCGCGCCGCAATGAAATCCTGGCATTCCTGCGCCACGGTGTCGAGGATATCAGCGCCAGCCGCGCGCGTTTCAGCTGGGGCGTGCCCTTTCCCCGCCCCACCAGCGACGGCGAGCAGCAGACCACCTATGTGTGGTTCGATGCCCTCCCCAACTACTGGACGGCGACGCGGTTTCCGGGCTCCGGCGCCGAATGGCCCGCGCAGCTGCACGTGATCGGCAAGGACATTACCCGGTTCCACACCGTGATCTGGCCGGCCATGCTCGAGTCAGCCGGGCTTGACTTGCCAAGGCAAGTGTGGGCGCACGGGTTCGTGTATTTCCGGGGTGAGCGCTTCAGCAAGAGCGCCGGGACCCAGCTCGACCTGAATGCAGCCATCGATCGCTTCGGCCCCGACCCGTTCCGCTACTTCCTGCTCCGGGAAATTCCCTGGGACGCGGACGGCAATTTCACCTGGGAGCGATTCGAGGAGCGCTACGCGGCGGACCTGGCCGACGGCCTCGGCAACCTGGCTTCGCGCTCCCTGGCGATGCTGGCCAAGTACCGCGACGGCGTGGTCCCGGAGGCCATGCCGGCGGAGACGCTGGAGAGCGCCGGACTCAAGGCCATCGCGGCGTACCGCGAACGGATGGATGCGCTCGACATCCGGGGCGCGGCCGACGCCGCCTGGGGGCTGGTGGGCGATGCCAACCTGTTCATCCAGCAGTCGGCGCCGTGGGCGCTGGCCAAGGCTGGCGACGATGCCGCGCTGGATCGCATCCTGGCCGCGCTGGCCGCCTGCCTGGCCCGGCTGGCGGTGCTCACCAGTCCTTTCCTGCCAGCCAGCGCCCAGGCGCTCTGGGAGGCCACAGGGATGCAGGGGCCGGTGACTGACGCCAGGCTGGCGGGCCTGCCGGGGCTCAGGATGGGGGGAAAGCGGACGAGCAAGGTGGGGGTGCTGTTTCCCAAGGGGTCGTAGGTCGCAGGTCGCAGGTCATGCGACTTGAGACCTGTGACTTGCGACCACTTGCAGAGTGCCACATCACTCATCTGCAGCTCCCTGCATCACCTTGCTGCAACTACTTGGCGCACAACTACTTGGCAACCGGGCGCAGTTCTTGACAAGTCGCGCGATGCGGTTCAGTATTCTGCCGGGCTTTGCCGGCCGTTCTGGATCCCCCCGAGGGAGTGGTCAGGCAGGGGATTCATTCCCAGAGATGCGAGCTGTGAATGGCCAGAAAGCGCCGCTGGACTCTTGTTCTGGTTCCTCATGATTCGGAACCATCCCGAATCATCGAAGTCTCGTATTCGCTGCTCAAGCTTGCGGCTGCCGCCGTGGTGGTCGTGGTGGCTGCATCCCTGCTCTTCGGCTACGCCAATCTCTCACACTCGATCGATCTCTCCCGGGCCGACCGGCTGGAACGGGAAAATCGTGCGCTCGCGGCGGAACTGGGCGACCTGCATGGTCGCCTGCACCACCTGAGCGATACCGTGACCGCGCTCTCCCAGCGCGACGAGCAGATCCGGCTCCTCGCCAACCTCGACCCCATTGCCCCGGAAGTGCGTGAGGCGGGTATCGGTGGTCCGGCCGAGCCCAAGCTTGGCGCCCCCGCGCCCAGCAGCGTGCTCATCCGCCGGGCGGACGAGATCAAGGTGGACCTGAGCGCCATGATCCGGCGCGCCAACCTGCTGGCCACGTCGTTCAACGAGGCCGCCGACAGCCTGGCCTCGCACAAGGAACGCATCGCAGCGATGCCCTCGATCCTGCCCACCCAGGGCTGGCTCACCAGCAACTTCTCCTCCGCCCGCATGCACCCGGTGCTGGGCTTTGCCCGGCCTCACGAGGGGATTGATGTGGCCGCGCCCACCGGCACGCCCATCGAGGCACCGGCCGCCGGCCGGGTGGTGGAAACGGGCTGGGAATCAGGATACGGGAATGTGGTGGTGATCGATCACGGCTACGGGATCGAGACCAAGTTTGCCCACACGTCCAAGGTGCTGGTCCGGAAGGGCCAGCGAGTCAAGCGAGGAGACCGGATCGCCCTGGTGGGGAGCACCGGCCTTGCCACTGGTCCGCACCTGCACTACGAGGTGCACGTGAATGGCCGCCCCGTCAATCCGCTTCGGTACGTGCTGCCGGAGGTGGTTGCGGACTGAACAGGGCGGACAAGACGGGCAAGACGGGCAAGTGAAATGGCGGGCACGCTGGACGACTTACTGTCCTCGCGCCCGCCATCTTTATCGCTCTCGAACCTGCCCCTCCTGCCCCTCCTGCCCCTCCTGCCCCTCCTGCCCGTCCTGCCCGTCTTGTCCGACCTGTCAGAACTTCACCTTCGGCGCTTCGGTTGCGCCCGGCTCCGCCTCGAAGTAGTCCCTCGGCTTGCTCATCCCGAAAATCTTGGCCGTCAGGTTGTAGGGAAACCGGCGGATGAAGGCGTTGTACTGGTTGACGGCATCGTTGTAGTCGGTGCGCGCCACGGAGACCCGGTTCTCGGTGCCCTCGAGCTGCGACTGGAGGTCGCGGAAGTTCTGGCTCGACTGGAGCGTCGGGTAGGCCTCAGCGATGGCCAGCAGCCGGCTCAAGCCGCCCGAGAGCGCCGCGTTGGCCTGCGCCATCTCGGGGACGTTGCCGCTCTGCACCGCCCCGCTCAGCCGGGCGCGGGCATTGGCGATCGAAATGAAGACGGTGTCTTCCTGCTTGGTGACGCCCTTGACCGTCTCGACCAGGTTGGGAATAAGGTCGGCGCGGCGCTGCAGCTGCGTCTGGATGTTTCCCTGCGCCTTGTTGACCTGCTCATCCAGCGTCTGGATCTGGTTATATCCGCACCCCGTGGTCGCCAGCGCGAGGGCCAGCAGGGCGGAGGACAGTCTGACGCGCGTCATTCACGACTCTCCGGTCTGAAGTTGATCCACGTGGTGCGCGGCGCGCGCCACGGCCGTCACATAGCCCTCAAAGATCGGGGCGCTGCAGCGCCAGTTGCCCGCATCGCGGTTCCGTACGATGTCGAGCAGCGACTCGGGCGGGAAATCCGCCACCCGCGCCACTTCCTCCACCGCCCCGGCGGCGCCATGGTCTCCCCCGCGGCCGTCCAGCGCCAGCAGCGCACGGAACAGCACCAGGATCGAGGAAACCGAGCTGAGCGCCAGCGGCGTGAGGTCCTTTTCCTCGTCGCCAAACGTGGCGTACGCCTGGCGCATCCGCATCAGCTTGCCCCGGAATTCGCCTTCCAGCGCCTGGCGGAGATCCACCGGGCTCACCCGGACCGGCGTGATCGGGTCATGTCCGCGGAGCAGCTCATAGCCGAGTTGCATGTCGGTGATCTCGATCGGGAAGACATCGGTGGAGCGCTGCCACTCGCCGCGGGTGAACAGCAGCGGCGGTTCGGGCGAGGCCTCGCGCCAGCGGCGCAGCGCCGGCCCGAGCGCGCGAAGCAGCGAAAAACCCGCTGCCTCCGCGATGACCAGCAGGTTGATGTCGCTTCGCCCCTTCACGTAATCGCCGCGCGCCGCGGAGCCGTACAGCACGGCACTGTAGCCGGCCGGCAGCACGGCGTCAGCCGAGGCGAGGAAATCGTTCACCGTGGTCGTGACCGCCTGGTGCATCAGAATCGTCCTCCCGCGCCACCGCCGCCGAAACCGCCGCCACCGCCAAACCCACCAAAGCCTCCACCTCCGAACCCGCCTCCCCCACCACCCCAACCACCGCCGCCACCCCAGCCACCACCGATCCAGGGTCCACCCCAATATATCCCCCGTCGCCGCCTGCTCCCGCGCGAGAACATCGGGATGACGAAGACAAAGAGAATGAACAGCACCAGCGGGAGGTAGCGCAGCATGGAGCCGGAATCGCCCCCGCCGCCGCGGAGCTGGTCGGGGTTCCACGCGGTGAGGGTCGAATCGCTCACCCCGGAGGCCCGGGCGATGAGCGAAGCGAGCGCCTCGACGCCGGCCGCGAGACCGGGCCCATACTGTTCCCGGGCCAGGAAGGGGCCCATCACATCATCCCGAATCCGCCGGGCCATGACGTCGGTGACAATGCCCTCGAGGCCGTACCCTACCTCTATCCGGATATGGCCGGTGCCGGCCTGGCCATTCTGCCGGGGCACGAGCAGCACGACGATGCCACGATTCCGGGCGGTGTCGCCCACCTCGCCCTGAAAGCCCACGCCCCACTTCCGGCCAATGGCCAGCGCCACCTCCTCTTCGGCGCGGTCGCCAATGGTGGGAAGGGTGACGACGGCAATTTCGGTCCGGGTGGTCCCGCGCAGGCGCTCGATGAGGTCGGTCATGTGCGCGCTGGAGCCGGCATCGATCACGCCGGCGAAGTCGCTGACGAACCCCGTGGGCCGGGCCGGCACATACTGATCCACGCCTGACTGGGCGTAGGAGATGGTGGCAAAAAGTTGTAGCAGCACCAGGGCCGCGATAGCTTTCGGTCGTGCTCCGCCCAACGCTCCTCCTTCTTGCGCTCACGCTCCTCGGCTGCGAAGGGCCGAGGTTCGTCACGGTCCAGGTCGAGATTCCCGACCTCGACGGCAAGCTGACCCCGCTCAGGGGCGTGACGGTGACGGCGCTGCCGTTTGACCGTGACAGCCTGGTCCGGGTCATGGAACAGGAGCACGGCGGCAGCCGACCGCACGTGGCTCGCCTCGACTCCCTGTACGATACGTTTCGCGGACCGTTTCTTGACTACTTCCGCGCCGACCAGCGACGCTCAGCGATGCGCGACTCGGTGAATCGCGGGCAGCTCTCCCAATCGGCGCTGGACTCGGCTGAAGCCGACGTCGCCGCCGCCAAGGACGCACTGAACAAGGCGCGGGCGGCTGTCAGCGGCCCGATCGACTCCCTGCGCGCCGTCGTCTCGCATTGGGAAGATAGCACGTACCGGGGGTTCGACCGCCGGGCCAAGGCGCTGATGGATACCACCGGCGGCAAGCCGGTGAGCGACACCACGAACGCCAGCGGCACGACCGAGCTCACCTTGAGGCCCCTGCCGGGCGGCTGGTGGATCAGCGCCAGCTCGTGGGATCCCCTGGACCCGAACCGGATCTGGTACTGGAACGTGAGGGTCGAGGGCGACACCGTGCGGCTGGATGACAAGAGCGGGCAACATCGATCTCGGTGAAGTGCCGACGCTCAAGGGATCAGGGGTTAGGGATCAGGGGGCGCCCAGTCGCGCGTTCGTCTCCCCACCCTGGTCCCAGGTCCCTGATCCCTAACCCCTAGCCCCTGCCGCCATGCTCCTCCGCCCCCTCCTCCTCGCCGCGCTCCTCGCGCCCGCCTGCTCGGTACCACCTGGCCGCCAGTCGCCACCGGATACCGTGGCGGAGATGGCGGCCCCCAATGCGGTCCGCGCGGACACCGGGGGCTCGCGCGACGCGCGGATGCTGGGACGGCGGGACGCCCCGGTCACGATCTATGAAATGTCGGATTTCCAGTGCCCGTTCTGCCGGCGGCATGCACTTGAGACGTTTCCGATCCTGAAGCGCGAGTACATCGAGACCGGCAAGGTGCGCTACGTCTTCATCAACTTCCCCATCACCGAAATCCACCCTAACGCGCTGCCCGCGGCGGAGCTGGGACTCTGCGCTGCCCGGCAGCACAAGTTCTGGCCCCTGCATGACCTGCTGTTCAGCGCTCAGCAATCGTGGGCCCCGCTCACGGACCCGGAGGCTGTCCTGCTCGGACTGGCGGATTCGGTGGGCATGAACCGGAAGGCGACGCTCGCGTGCCTGGCGGACACGACGGTCGCGGCGGCTGTCGAGGCCGAAGCGGTGGCGTCGGTCCGCACCGGCGCCAACGCAACGCCATCGTTTTATATCGAGGGTGGCTTGCTGGTGGGTGCCCAGCCGATGGAGGTATTCCGGCCGATCCTGGACTCGATCATCGCGGAACGGAAGTGAGGGTCGCAGGTCGCAGGTCGTAAGTCGTACGAACTGCGACCTGCGACCTGCGACCTGCGATCTGCGACTTTACTCAAACTGCATCGAGATCGGATCGCTCGCCGGGAAGGTGGCGTCGACCGCGGCATCGAGCTGCTCATCCATGTCGCCGTTGTCGCGCTCGACATCCCGATTGCTCGATGGCGTGAGCGTGGAAGGCGTGGTCGGGCCGGCACCCTGCACCGCCTGACCGCCGGATTCCGTGGTCAACTCCCGAAGAATCAGATATGCTATCGCACCGCCCAGCGCCCAGAGACCAAAGGTGCGGACGGGGTGGCGGGCAGGACGTGTGTGTCTCATATGCGATCTCCTGGCGGCGCTGTGCGCTTAGCGCTTAGCGGGTACTACGCAAAGCTAACCGCATGGCTATTGAGCGCATAGCGCACAGCGCATAGCGCACAGCGCATAGCGCACAGCGCATAGCTCATCTCCCCATCGCCACAATCAGGAACACATCATAGAGCGCGTGGGTCCAGGCGGTGATGCCGAAGCCGCGCAGGAGATACATGGCACTGAACAGCAGGCCGGCAATCAGGCGGAAGACAAAGCTGGAGAGCGTGAAGGTGTCGGCGTAGGCGCCGATGTAGTGGAAGGCGGAAAACAGCAGGGCGCCCAGGGTCGCTGCCATGATGCCCGCAGGCAGGGGACGCCATCCCAGGGCGCGACGCGCGAGGAGCGCGAGCCCACCGACCAGCAGCACGCGGAAGAGCAGCTCCTCATAAATCCCTGCCCCCAGGGCCACGGTCAGCTGGGTCGGGATGCTGAGGCTGGCCACCTGCGCCAGCATGAGGTGCGGCACGCCGCGAAGGAGGAGCGCCGTAAGCAGCCCCGCGATGCCGCCGAAGAGTAGCCCGCCCACCACGGACTCGCCGAGCATGCCGGCAAAGACCCTGGGCCGCATGGGCTCGGGCGTGCGGCGGAAATCACGGAGAATGAAGGCGGCACCGACTCCGAGCAGCAGGACGTCGAACAGCAGCAGCCCGCGCCGGCCGCCGAAGCCGACAAAGAGACTCTTGAGCAGGACGTCGGCGCCATTCCTGACGCCGGCGATGGTATCACCCGACAAGAGAAACGCTGCCACCTCGTAGAGCACGAGAAGCGGCAGCGCGAAGAGCAGGCTGTAGCGCGGGGCGCGGGACAGCCGCCAGTACGATGTCATGGGTCCGCTCAGGGCCCGACGACCTTCCCCTCGACCGTCACCGACCTCGGCACGATGATGCCGGCCGTAAGGATGGTGAGGAGCACGTCCGTGGCGCTGCTGTGCACCTTGATGCGCACGTCCTCGATGCGCTTGCCACCCACCAGCTGGCCAGCGAGCGCCTTTTCCACCGACGGCTGCTTGACCGAGAACAGCCCCCAGAGCGCAAACATTGAGTGTGTCGACACGGTGAACGCCGCGCCGCTGTCAGCAGTGGCCGCCGCCGACGCCATGGAGGCGGGCACGCCAAGGGTGGTCGCGTCAAAGGTCTGGGCGCAGGCGGTCGCCAGCAGGAGCGCAACCGGGAGGGCCACCTTCCGCGCGCGGATCCTCAAAGGCCCGGCACCCGGAAGGTGTAGTGGAAGCCGGCCGCGAAAATGCCGGGCTTGATGTCGTCGTGCTTGGACCAGTCGTAGGCCACGTGGAAACCCATTCCGTTGAGGAGGTTCAGTTCCACGCCGCCGCTGATGCCGACGCCTGCATCAGTCTCGGCATCGCTGTCCCCGACCGAGGTGCGGAGCACGTCGAGCCGTGGCGCGATCCAGGGCTTGATGGCAAGCGCCGGGTTGGGGATGGTGAACGAGACGCCGAGCCCCACCGGGAAATGCCACTGGGTGATATCGCAGTCGGCGTCGCCCGGCAGGCAGCCGAAGTCCGTGGACACGTACCCCGCCCCGCCCTGCAGCGTGACCGCGATCGGGATCAGCGGTCCGCCGAACACCTTCATGTTGGCCGTGGCGCCGCCGGACCAGACCGCATCGGCGTCGCTCGGGTCGAGCCGGGAAACCGTTCCGCTCACGCCCAGCACCCCGAAGCCCGCCTTGACCGTGGCACCGGTGGCCCAGCCGCCCCCGGCGGCGTCATTGGGGATGCCGACATCCAGGGCGAGGCCGATGCCATTCACGATGCCGCTGTTGATGACCGGCAGGCCTGCCGCCTGGGCGGACGCCGTGCCGGCGCTGACCAGCACCAGCACGCCGGCGAGGGCGGCACGAACCACGGAAACTCGCATGAGGACCTCATGCGAAAAGACGGGTCGCTGGCTGCTGGCTGCTGGGTGACCAGTAGCCAGCGACCAGCGACCAGCAGCCGTCAACCCGCCTGACTATCGGATAAACGCCAGCCCGACCGACACGCCATCCCACGGCGAGTCGCCCAGCGCGCCCGCGACCCGGACGTCGATCGAGTTGGTGAACTTGATGTCCACGCCGAGGCCCAGCGCAAACTTGATGTCGGAATCTTCCCCGGGGCCGCCGACATTGTCCCCGAACGTCGG
>DASSOW010000038.1:0-2881 GCA_035700175.1 Gemmatimonadales bacterium
GCTCAAGGATGAATTTGCGAGGCGTGGCACCAAGGTCATGGGCTTGTCGGTGGATCCCATCACCAGCCACAAGGAGTGGGCGCGAGATATCCAGGACGTGACCGGCAACAGCGTCAACTTCCCGATGATCGGCGATCCGGACCGGACCGTGGCCAACCTGTACGACATGATCCACCCGAACGCGAGCGACACTGCCACCGTGCGCTCGGTGTTCATCATCGGTCCCGACAACAAGGTCAAGCTGATGCTGACCTATCCCGCCAGCACCGGGCGCAACTTCGCCGAAATCCTCCGGGTACTCGACTCGCTGCAACTCACCGCGAAGCATTCGGTGTCGACACCAGCCGACTGGCAGCCGGGCGAGGACGTGATCATCGGCGGCAGCATCAGCGACGAGGACGCGGCCAAGCGCTTTCCGGGATACGAGGCAAAGAAGCCGTACCTGAGGGTGACCAAGCAGCCATCCTGATGGATGCTGAGCGCTGTGCGCTGAGCGCATAGCGCATAGCGCTTGTGCGATGCGCATCACCGACGCCGGCGTCCCGACCTGCGACAATAGGGGGGCAGGCCAACTCCATCTCCATGGGAGAACGGTATGTCCTTCGCGCTCTATCTCATCGGCTTCCTGATTTTTATCGCCGGCGTGGCCTGGGCTCTCGTGACCCTGGGTCTCTCGGTGATGTGGGTCACCATAGCATGCGTCATCCTGGTGGGTCTTGGCATCCTGACCGGTGTCACTCGCACCCGTCGTCGCGATCCGGCAGAATGATGAGCCACGGGCGCCGCACGCTTGCAGTCATCCTCTCGACGCTGGCCTTGACGGCGTGCGGCCCCAGGCCCGCGCCCCAGGCCTCGGCAGATTCGGCCGTGGCCGCCATGCCCGACACCATCCCGCATCCGCCCGTTGCCGACAGCACCGATCCCGCGCAGGTCATCCGGTCCTACTATGACGCCATCAACCGGCGCGACTTCCGCACCGCCTTCATGCTGTGGAGTGACAGCGGCCGAGCCAGCGGGAAGACGCTGGAGCAGTTCGAGGCGGGATTTGCCGGCACCGATTCTTCGCGGGTCGAGATCGGCGAGGCCGGTCGCGTCGAGGGAGCGGCGGGCTCGCGCTTCGTGGAAATTCCGGTGACCATCCGTGCCTGGCGGCGCGACGGCGCAGGGCAGGCATTCACCGGCAGCTACGTTCTCCGCCGCGCCGTGGTGGACGGAGCCACCGACGCTCAGCGGCGGTGGCATTTATACAGTGCAGACATTCATGAGCGACGTGACTTGAGCGGAGTCGACTGATGCAACCGAAATCCCGCTTTACCCGATTTGCCCACTCCACGGCACGCATCAGCGGCCACGTGGGAACCTTCATCACGGCGACCGTGGTCATCGTGGTCTGGGCCGTGACCGGGCCGCTCTTTCATTTCAGTGACACATGGCAGCTGGTGATCAATACCGGCACGACGATCGTCACCTTCCTCATGGTGTTCCTGATCCAGAACACCCAGAACCGCGATTCCCAGGCGGTGCAGATCAAGCTCGACGAGCTGATCCGCGCCCTCGAGAGCGCCAACAATTCGCTGCTCGACCTCGAGGACCTGGAGCAGGCCGACCTCGACCTGATCCGCGGGGACTATGAAAACCTGGCCGAGGCCGCCCGCAAGCGTCTCAAGGCCAAGGACCCGACCGAGGCCGCGCGCGACCCCGAAGACCTCAATTGTGAACCGGGCGAAGAGGAAGACCAGGCCAAGCAGCGGCGGGATTTCATGAAGGAAGAGGCGGCGGCGAGGGAGAGCTGAGAGCGAGCTGGGCTGGGCGCTATGCGCTATGCGCTGTGCGCTATGCGCTGTGCGCTGGGCGCTCGGTAACGGGCCTGGATCGCAACTCTCAACTCTTAACTCCCTTGAACACCCGCATCAGATAGTACACCGACGGTCCCAGCACCAGGACGCCAAGGCCGAGCGCCAGGAGCAAGGGCCGTAGCACCGAGTCGGGGGCAGCTGCGGAGGAGATCGTGTGCTCAGGTACCACGAGCCACGGGAATTGTGCCGTGGCCCAGCCGGCGAGGATGAGCGAGACCTGCGCGGCAGCGAGCACGCGCGCGAGCCAGTAGCGCCGCGCCCAGAGTGCGGCGAACGCTCCAATGGCTACCATGCCCGTGGCCAGCTGGAGCGGGAGGGCCCAGCGCCCCCGCAGCAGGTGATCCCAGATCATCGGCGCACCGCGCCGGGCAAGCAGGAGGGTCAGCCCCGCCGTGACAAAGACGGCGATACCGGCCCAGATGGCGCGGCGCCGGAAATCATCCGCCAGCGCAGCATCCTTCGCTTCGACTGTCAGGAAGACCCCTGCAAGAAACGCGAACAGCGCCAGTGCCAGCAGCCCCACCGCAAACGGAAACGGCGCCAGCCACGGTGAAATGAAACTGCCGCCGGCATCGGGCGCCCTGATATCGCCCGATACCACCGCTCCCACGGATACACCGAGCAGGATCGGCGTCACGATGCTCGCAATCGAGAAAAGCAGGCTCCAACGCCGCTGGACCTGGTCGTGCTGGTCATCATAGTGCCGGAAGGTGAACGCCGTGCCGCGCAGAACCACGCCGATCAGCATGAGCGTGAGGGGAATGTGGAGCGCAGTGCCGATCGCGGCGAACGCCGGCGGGAACGCAGTAAAGAGGATCACCAGCACCAGGATGAGCCACACGTGATTGGCTTCCCACACTGGTGCGATCGCGTCGGCGATCAGCCGGCGCTGCTCCCGGGCGCGCGGCCCCGTGGCCAGCAGATCCCACACGCCGCCACCGTAGTCGGCGCCGCCCAGCAGGCCATACAGGATGAGTGCGCCTGCCATCAGCCCGGCAATCACTTCAGCCATGAGGCGCTTCGGT
>DASSOW010000039.1:0-3092 GCA_035700175.1 Gemmatimonadales bacterium
CGTGATGGGCAACCGGCCAGCAGGGTTGATCCTGCCGAAGAGCGCGTCCGCAACGGCGCCGCCGCCCTCATCTCCCGGGTACCATGCGTCGAGCACCGCATCGGCCTCATCCAGCCAGCGGCTCATCGTGATGGCGCTGCCACCGATCAGCACCACGACCACCGGGCGCCCGGTCGCCGCAACTTCCTTGATGAGCGCTTCCTGGTGCCCCGGCAGATTGAGCCGAGCACGGTCGCGGAATTCGCCCTCTTCGATCCCCGCGACGATAATCGCCACGTCGCTCTGCCGTGCTACCCTGACTGCTTCGTCGATGCTGGCACGCTTCCGCCCGGCTTCTCCATCGTCCCACACCAGCCGGACGCGGCCATTGCCGACAGTCTCGAAATATTCCAGCCGGATCGAGTGCGATGTGCCCGGAGCCAGGTCCACACTGGCGAGCCGGCTGCCGCTCGAGCGCTTGGTCCAGTTGTCGATCAGCAGCTTGCCATCGAGATAGAGGCGATAGCCATCATCGCCGCTCACGCCGAGCCGATGTATGGCTCGCGAGACGGCCGTGAGGTTTCCGGTCCAGCGAACGGAATACCAGCCAAGTGGGATGCCGCGCCCAGGCGAGCTCAGCGTCCAGTGAAAGTCTATCGTGCTGTCCACGCGTGCGAGCGCTGGCGTACCCATGAGGTGGATGTTGGCGAAATACTCGCCACGGAGACCGTTGCCCAGCGCTGACGCCGGCACGATGACGAATGGCGTCGAGTCCCGTCCCGGTCCAGGCGCAAACTTGACCCGGTCCGCACCTGCGACAGCGCGGATACCATCCAGTATCGACACCCGCCTGACGCCCGGCCCGCTGTAGCCTCCCAGCCGCGGCTCGCTGGCATCCACCCCGATGACCGCAACCGATCGCAGGGTATCGCCGAGCGGCAGGATGCCGCCGTTCTTGAGCAGCACCAGCGACTCCCCCGCTGCTCGGCGCGCCAGTGCCAGATGGTTGCTGCTCGCGTTGATCGCAGCCGCGCTGTCGGGGTTTGCATACGGTGAGTCGAACAGCCCCAGCCGGAACTTGGCTTCGAGCACATGCATCACCGCCGAATCGATGACGCCGGCTGGCACCAGCCCTCGCCGCACCGCGTCCCAGTAGGGGCGATATTGTGGCCAGGACGACTGGAACACGACATCGAGTCCGGCATTCCAGGCATCAGCAGCAGCTGTAGGTGTATCCGGCTCGGTGTGGTGCAGCACCACGGCGCCGCCCGTCGCCGCGGCGTCCGAGATCACGAAGCCATCGAACTTCCATTGTGTGCGAAGGATGTCAGTCAGCAGGAACCGGCTCTGGGTGGCGGGCACACCGTTGACGGAATTGTACGCCGTCATGAGCGACTGGGCGCCCGTCCCGATGGCGGCACGAAAGGGCGGAAAGAAATATTCCTCGAGCCGCCGCCGGCTCACGTCGATCGGATAGCTGTCGCGCCCGCCGGCGCCCACGTTGGCGACGAAATGCTTTGGTGTCGCGATCACCTCCAGTTGCTCAAACGCGCGCACGTAGGCTCGTGTCATCGCCGAGGCAAGCCACGGGTCTTCACCGTAGGTCTCCTCGACTCGCCCCCAGCGCACGTCATCGGCCAGGTTCACGACGGGTGAAAGTACCTGACGGATCCCGCGAGAGCGTGCCTCCCGGGCGATTGCCATCGAGACTCGCGACACGAGACCCGTGTCCCATGTTGCGGCGAGCCCGATGGCTGCCGGAAAGACGGTCGCGCCCGGCCGCACCAGCCCATGCACCGCTTCCTCGAACGGGATGACGGGAATGCCCAGCCGGGTCTGGGTGACGAAGTAGCGCTGGACGGCATCGATGCGCTGGGCATCCGCCGAGGCGGACGAGTCAGCCGGTACCTGCAGGCCGAAGATGCCGTGCGAGCGGTCGGTGGTGGTGTCGGAGAGGTCACCCGGCGTCATGTACAGCTGCCAGAATTTTTCTTCCAGCGTCATGCGGCCCAGCAGGTCCCGGGCGCGTACTTTCGCCGAGAGGTGTGGGTTGCGGTACGGCGGGGCGTCCTGCGCGGAGGCCGACTGGACAGCCGTCAGCGCAAGAAGCACTGCGAAAGTGTATCGGGGCATGCTGGAAGCTAAGAGCGTAAAGCTGAAGGCTGAAGGGAGCTGAGGACTGAGCACTTTGCCTGCGAGTCGAGGTCAGGAGTCCGGCGTCGGGTCACCCCGAGCGAAGCGAAGAGGCTGAAACTCGGACCGCGCTCCGCCTCTTCGGCCGCTTCGCGGCCTCAGAGTGACATGCTTTCGACGCACAGCTCACAGCTCACAGCTCACAGCTCCCAGCTACATTTCCCTCACCCCCAACACTCACCCGGCTGGCACCCGTGCGATACCCACTCCTCGTCCTGACGCTGACCCTAGCGGTACAGACCCCGATGCTGGCGCAGGACCAGCAGGTCTTCACCCACGCCGACACGCTCCGCGGATCCAATGGGCCCGGCCGCGCCTGGTGGGATGCAGCCTTCTACGACCTCCACGTGAAGGTGGATCCGTCCGACTCCAGTATCGTGGGGCGGAATGGCATCACCTACCGCGTGCTCCAGCCAGCGAGCGAGATGCAGATCGACCTGCAGGTCCCGATGGTGATGGACAGCGTGGTGCAAGGTGGGCGGCAGCTCCAGTTTCGCCGGGACGGGAATGCGTTCTTCGTGATGCTGGCGGCGCCACAGCCGAAGGGCAGCACCCAGGCGCTGACCGTGTATTACCACGGATCATTCGCCGTGCGCGACACCACCACGCCACGCCGGCGGCGCGGTGGGCCGTTCCACTGGGCAGTCGACAGCACCGGCGCCCCGTGGATCGCCACCTCGAATGAAGGGCCCGGCGCCAGCACCTGGTGGCCGCTCAAGGACCTCCCGGCCGACGAGCCTGACAGCCAGCGCATCGCGATTACCCTGCCCGATCCCATCAAGGACGTCTCCAACGGGCGGCTCCGCTCCGCCACGCCCAATGGCGACGGCACCACCACGTATGAGTGGTTCGTTTCCAATCCCATCAACAGCTACAACGTCGCCATCAATGCGAGCCCGCGCTATGTACCGGTTCGCGAC
>DASSOW010000040.1:0-3229 GCA_035700175.1 Gemmatimonadales bacterium
TGTTCCGGGCCGGTGGCGCCACGGTGGATGTGGAGCACAACCGGGTGGTCCGATGGGCCCGGAAGGTCCTCCCGGTGAGCGACAGCTACGTGGGCGGCAAGTTCTTCCATCGGACGACGGCAGGGCTCATGGCCACGCCTCTCCTGCTGGTCCTCATCACCATCGAGTGGACCGACCTCATCTTCGCCGTGGACTCGATCCCGGCGGTGTTCGCCGTGACCCGGGACCCATTCCTGGTCTACAGCTCCAATATTTTCGCCGTGATAGGACTCCGGGCACTGTTCTTTGTGCTGCAGGACATGATCGACAAGTTCGACTATCTCAAGTACGGCGTGGCCCTGGTGCTGGTGTTCGTCGGACTCAAGATGCTGGTGTCATACTGGTTCCATCCCCACATCGCGGTCTCGCTGGGCGTCATCGTGCTGGTGCTCGCCGGGTCGGTGGTGCTGTCGATTGTGAAAGATCCCAGGAAGGCGGCTGGACGGCTGGACGGCTAGACGGTGGACTGGGCATGTTCGGGTCTCTCGTCGCTCGTCTCCCGTCCTTCGTCCCTCATCCCTAGCCCCTCACCCATCCCCGCTCCATATTGGCCGGATGCCTTCTCAGTCCGACCTGACACCTCGCCGCGCCCTCCTCGCGCGCCTGGGGCTCGACCGCCCGGAGCTCCGCGCCTGGGCCATGTACGACTGGGCCAACTCCGCGTTCATGACGGTGATCGTCACGGCCGTGTTCCCGACCTACTATGCCTCCGTGGCGGCCCAGGGGCTGGCCAAGGCGCAGGCCACGCTCTATTACGCCAACGCTACCACAATATCGCTCGCCTGCATTGCGGTGCTCTCGCCGATCCTGGGGGCCCTGGCCGATTACCGTGCCGCCAAGAAGAAGTTCCTGCTCGCATTCCTGACGCTGGGCGTGACCACGACCGGGCTGCTCTTCTTCATCGAACAGGGCGACTGGCTTCCGGGCCTGGTACTCTTCGGCATCGCGAATATCGGCATCAATGGCTCCTACGTGTTCTACGATTCACTGCTGCCGCATATCGCGTCGGATGACGAAATGGACCGCGTCTCCAGCGCCGGCTATGCGCTGGGCTACCTGGGCGGCGGCCTCCTGCTGCTGGCCTCGCTCATCATCATCCTGAAGCCCGGACTGGTGGGATTGCCGACGGGACCGGACGCCAGCACCCTGCCCGCCCGCCTCTCCTTTCTCGCGACCGCCGTGTGGTGGGCGGTCTTCGCCATTCCACTCTTCCGCCGGGTGCCGGAACCGCCCATGACACGGGAACGGGATGAGCAGCTCGGCACCGCCGCTACCATCCGGACCAGCATTGCCCGGCTGGGCGAGACGCTGCGGGAGCTTCGCGGCTACCGCTACGCCTTCCTGCTGCTGATCGCGTCGCTCATCTACAGCGATGGCATCAACACCATCATCCGCATGGCAGTGGTCTACGGTACGGAGATCGGCATTCCCCAGCAGGCGCAGATCGCTGCCATCGTCGTGGTGCAGTTCGTCGGCATCCCGTTCGCGTTCCTCTTCGGGGCGGTCGCCAGCCGCATCGGCACCAAGCACGCCATCTTCATCGGGCTCGCGGTCTACGCCATGATCAGCGTGCTGGGGTACTTCATGCACACCACGCTGCATTTCTTCCTGCTGGCGTTTCTGGTAGGCACTGTCCAGGGCGGCACGCAGGCCCTCAGCCGTTCGCTCTTCGCGAGCATGGTCCCGCGGCACAAGTCGGGTGAGTTCTTCGGCTTCTACGCCGTCTTCGAGCGCTTCGGCGCCATCCTCGGCCCGCTGGTGTTCGGCGCCGTCGTCGCGGCCACCGGCTCGAGCCGCAACGCGATCCTGTCAATCATCGTGTTCTTCGTCGTCGGCGCGCTGCTGCTCTCGATGGTCAACGTCACGGAAGGCCAGCGCGCCGCCCGGCTGGCCGATGAAGGGGTGGTGCGAGTGCCATGAATGTCGTTGAACTGACCCGTGCGCTGGTGGAGATCGAGTCGCCCACGTTCTCGGAAGGACGCGTGGTCGAATACCTCCACGGCCTGCTGCACAAGGCCGGCTACGAGGTGATCCGCCAGCCGGTCTCCGACGGGCGGGATAACCTCTATGCCTTCCGCGAGCCACCCGTCGTGGTGCTCTCAACGCATCTCGATTGCGTGCCACCGTACGTGCCCTGGCGCGAAGCGGGAGGAATGCTGCATGGCCGCGGCGTCTGCGATGCCAAGGGTCTGGCTGCCGCCATGTTCGTTGCGGCCGAGCGGCTGGCCGAGGAGGGCGAACGCCGCGTTGGATTGCTCTTCGTGGTCGGCGAGGAGCGTGGGTCCGACGGGGCCCGTGCGGCCGCGGAGCTGGAGCCCAAGGGCCGCTTCCTGGTCAATGGCGAACCCACTGAGGGACTGCTCTGCATTGCACAGAAGGGATCGCTGCTGGTGCGCGTCGAGGTGCGGGGCGAGCCAGCTCACTCCGCCTACCCCGAGGAGGGAAAGTCGGCGGTCCTCAAGCTGCTCACCGTGCTGGACCGCCTGCGTCACATGCGCCTGCCCTTCGATCCGGTCCTGGGACCGGCCACGCTCAACATCGGCGTCATCGCCGGCGGCAACGCGCCCAACGTCATTCCCGAACATGCGAGCGCCGAAGTCCTGATCCGTACCGTGGGTCCCTCGGAGCAGTTGCGGACGCAGATCCTCGAGTTCGCCGATGCTGACGTGACGATCACCTTCCCTGCCGAGCTGCCCTATTACCTGGGCGAGCGGCTGGACGGCTGGGAGACGACCGCCGTGCGCTTTGCGAGCGATGTACCGCTCCATGCCGGCTGGGGCCAGCGCTTCCAGCTGGGGCCCGGCACCATCCGGGTGGCGCACACCCTCGACGAGCGCATCACGCGGGAGGAGCTGGAGCAGGGCGTCGCGGCGTACATGCGGATCTGCCGCCAGCTGGCTGGCTCCCCTTGACACCTGCAGCATAGGGTCGTAGACTCTCGCGTTCCACACGGCGGTCGCTTTATGGCCACTTGTTCCCGCCGCGCCCCACCGGGCGAAAACAAAGAACTAAACAGCCGAGTGAACGCTCCTCGTGCTCCACGCGGCCGAGGAGCGTTTTCTTTTGACCGATGACCGACGACTGATGACCAACCTGTCCATGTCCATGCCCATGCGCCACCTCCTGCGAGGATGGCCGAGCTCGGCGTGTATCAGGACGATGCCCTAGCACGATCGCTCCGATGTACCCC
>DASSOW010000041.1:0-2640 GCA_035700175.1 Gemmatimonadales bacterium
GGATGCCCCGTGGCCTGCGATGATGGGCTTGTCTAGTACGGCAGTCCGAGATCGTGATCCGAGCGGGTAGCGACCGGTTTGTAAGGCAGGGACAGCCGCCCGTGATCTTCAAGTTGTGACGCAAGAAGATTGGGCGGCTGCTGCCGTCATGGCAGAGGCCGAGGCGGTCTGTGGTCATCTCGACGGGCTGATGGGCTCGATGGGGAAATGTTTCCGCAGGTGGGAGCCGCGGATCCAGGCGAGGAAGTATGTGCGGGCGTTGATGAGCGACCTGCCGCGTAAGAACTGCTGGACGATCGCCGAGCATGCGGGCGATGCGACACCGGGCAGGATGCAGCACCTGCTGGAACGCGCGAAGTGGGACACCATGGCTGCGATGGCGGCCGTCCGCGGTTTCGTCTGCGGGCACCTGGAGGATGGTGACGCGGTCGCGATCCTGGACGAGTCCGGCCAGGAGAAGAAGGGCACCGCCACGGTCGGGGTGAAACGGCAGTACGTGGGCTGCGCGGGCCGGGTCTCCAATGCCATCAATGTCGTGTACTGCAGTTTCGCCACCCAGGCGGGGCATGCGCTGGTCGGCGCCCGCCCCTACCTGCCACGCGAATGGGCCGCCGACCCCGACCGGCGGGCCCGGGCCGCAGTCCCCGAGGAGATCGTGTTCGCGACCAAGCCCGAGCTGGGCCGGCAGATCCTGGCCGACCTGCACGCCGAGGCCCGGCTCCCGGGCTGGGTGACCGGCGACGAGGTCTACGGCCGCGACCCGGGCCTGCGCGCCTGGCTGGAAACAGACCAGGTCAGCACCGGGTATGTGCTGGGAATCGCCAAGTCGACCCGTCTCGCGCTCAGCCCGGTGACCACGGCCCGGGCCGACAGCGCGCTCAAGACACTGATCGCCTCTGACTGGGTCATCGACTCCTGCGGGGCCGGGTCCAAAGGCGAATGCCGGTACGCCTGGGCCTGGGTCGGCACCGTCGATCCCCGCCATCACCTGCTGATCCGCCGCAGCCTGGTCTCGAACACCAAAGGTATCCGTGAGCTGGCGTTCTACCTGTGCTTCGCGCCCGCAGGCCGGCCGGTGACACTGCGGGCGCTGATCAGGGTCGCCGGACGCCGCTGGCCCGTGGAAGAGGATTTCCAGGTCGGCGAGGACGCCTTCGGCCTGGACCACTCACAGGTCCGCACCTACCCGGCGCTGCTGCGCCACCTCGTTCTGGCCATGGAAAGCCCTGGCCGTGGTCGCCGTTACCGCCGCCCAAGCACGCGCCAACGATGGCCTCGCGCCCCGGCCGATCAGCCCAGACCAGGCACCACCAGCCGATCCGGGGCTGATTCCGCTCACCGTTGCCGAGGTGAAACACCTGGTCAACCTACTCACCCGAACCTGGCACAGCATCGAGCACCATCTGCGCTGGCACACCTGGCGGCGACGCCACCAAGCCCGCGCCTGCTGGTTCCACCACCGGGCCCGCCTCAGCCGCCGATGACGAGATCACGTTCTACGACTGCCGTACTAGGTCGTCAGTCGGTGCGGCGGCGGCTGCGGATCTTGTCGAAGGCGGCGAGGGCTGTGTCGTCGGCGTCATCGAGGGTGTGGAGGTAGCGCTCGGTGGTGGAGATGGACCCGTGGCCGAGGCGTTCTTTGACGACTTGTAGGTCGGCGCCGCCGGCCAGGAGCCAGGACGCGTGGGCGTGACGGAGGTCGTGGATGCGAACCTTGGCGTCCAGGTCGGCCTTCTTGAGGGCGAGCTTCCAGATCCGGTTGCGCAACCAGTTGGCGGGGATGTGGCCGTCGGTCTCGCGGCGGCGTGGTTCGCGGGGGTTGTCCTTGCCGTCGGCACGGCGGCGGGCGCGGTATTTGGCGAAGGCTCGTCTGCAGTGGTCGCAGCGGCATTTGGCGGCGTTGTAGGCGCTCAGCGTGCCGTGCCTGTACCGGCGCCCCTTGGCGTTCTCTTCGGTCCAGCCGAGTGCCTCGGGGTCGAGAGGGGCGGGTGGCTCCCCGGCTGTGGCTTCCGGCTGGTAGACGAACAGCAGCCCGTCAGAACCGAGTTTCTCTTCGATGATGTGGTCTTCGAGCTTGGCTACGATCTGGTCACTGAGCTTGAAGCGGCGCCACTCTTTGTCTTTGGGGTAGTCCTTGACCAGGAAGCGTTTGCCCTCGGGGTGGAACTTCGGGTTGAGCTCCACGACGACGCGGCTGACCGTCAGGAGGCGGGAGCGGGTTTTGAGGTCGCGGCCGCGGAGTTCGGTGAGTTCGCCCCAGCGCAGGCCGGTTTCGATGGCGGTTTCGACCAGGAGTTTGGAGTCGGCGTCCGGGAGGGCGTGGTAGAGGTCGTCGAACTGCTCGGGGCTGATGATTTCCAGCGGTTTCTCGGGGACGGTGGGGGTGCGGACTCGTTTGCAGGGGTGGATGTAGGTGACCTGGTCGTTCAGGGCGGTGGTGAAGATGGCGCTGAGGACGACCTTGTTGTAGCGGATGGTCGCGGCGGAGACGCCGTTCTTCTTCATTTGCCTGATCCAGGCGCGGACGTGCTCGGGGAGGATGTCCATCATCCGCATCGCGCCGAACTCGGGCATGACGTGCTTGTAGATCGAGTAGTGGTAGCTCTGCATGGTGGTCGGCTCGACCTCGTGGTTGGGCAG
>DASSOW010000042.1:0-3516 GCA_035700175.1 Gemmatimonadales bacterium
GCGCGCAAAATCCGCGAATACGGCGTCAAAGGATTCGCCGGCTTCTGGCGGCGCCGCCGGCAGTTGCGCGCGGATGCCGCCCGGCAGCACCGGCGGCATGACGGGCAGCTCGGCGACGTGCTCGCGGTAATCCGCCAGCCAATCGGCAATGCGGTGGGCCTGTGCGCGAAATTCGGCGGGGGTCATGCGAGCATCCGGGTCATGGTGCTGTCTAAGGTAGCGCCGGGATGAGGCGGATCGGGGAGAGGAGATCGCCTCGCCCTTGACTCTCCGGCCCGGACCATGCACTATTGCCTAGACTTTCTAGGGTTGGTTCATGGCTGATCTCCGGCAGCAGATTCTCCGCGGCACCCTCGACCTGCTCGTGCTCAAGGCGCTGAGTCAGGCGCCGGCACACGGTTACGCGATCGCCCGGTGGGTGGAGGCCGCGACGGACCAGACGCTCCACATCGAAGACGGCTCGCTGTATCCTGCCTTGTACCGTTTGGAAGAACGCGGACTTGTTGAGACGGAGTGGCGCCTCACGGCGGACCATCGCCGCGCCAAGTACTATGCCCTGACTGCCGCGGGCCGGAAGGGACTGCGTGTGGAGACCGCCAGCTGGACCCGCTACGCGCGGGCGGTGTTCGCGGCGCTGGACATCCCGTTGCAGCCTGTGCCGGCGGGCGGCTGAACCGTGCCCGCCAACGAACCCCGCTGGCGCCGATACCTGCGCTTCTTCGGGTCGGACCCGGAAGCGGACGCCGACGACGAGTTGCGCTTTCACCTCCAGGAAATGGAGCGGGGATACCTGGCGCATGGCATGAGTCCCGCGGCGGCTCGTCGCGCGGCCCGGGCCAAATTCGGGGATGTGGAACGCGTACGGCGTGAGATGCGACGGGGGACACGCCGGCTCCATCAGCGCACCGCGCGGATCGAGCGGGTGCGGGCGCTCGGGCTCGACATGCGGCTCGCCATACGCAAGCTGTCCAGCCAACCGGGCTTTACGATCGCGGCCGTCGCGACGCTTGCGCTGGGAATCGGCGCCAACACTTCCGTCTTCAGTGTCGTGAGTGCCGCCTTGCTCCGCCCGCTGCCCTTTGGGGATCCGGGGCGGATCGTGAAACTCTATACATCCGTGAACGGCCAGAAGTGGGTGGCCTCGCCACCCGATTTCCGCGACTGGGAATCGCGGACTCGGGCGTTCTCGGCCATGGGCGCCATGTATCAGGACCAGCCAACGCTGACCGGCACCGGTGACCCCGTTCCCCTGAACGGCGCGTACGTCTCAACCGGATTTTTTGACGCGATGGGAGTGCACCCCGCCCTGGGGCATCCATTCACGAAGGAAGAGACAACGTACGGACAGACCGACGTCGTGATCCTCGGCAATGGCATATGGAAGCGGCTGTTCGGCTCGGACCCGGGCATCTTAGGTCGGACCGTGCGTCTGGATGGCAAGACCCGACGCGTGGCGGGTGTCATGCCACCTGGCTTCGACTTTCCAGGTCATAGCGAATTATGGATGCCAATGGCGTTCAGCGATTCCGAGATGCTCACGCAGCGGGGCGCCCATTATCTGGACGTGGTGGCCCGCCTCCGGCCCGGTGTCACGCTGAGCGCGGCAACCCGCGACCTCGACGCCGTTGCCCACCAGCTCGCCACGGAATACCCGCGGACGAACCGAGGCCACGACGCGGAAGCCGTGAGCCTGCGCGATGCGCTGGTGCGGGGGGACTCGCAGCGGGCCTTGTGGATCATGCTCGGGGCCGTTGGGCTGGTGGCATTGATCGCCTGCGTCAACGTCGCCAACCTGCTCCTGGCTCGTGGCGCGGCCCGCGCCCGTGAATTTGCGGTGCGCACGGCACTCGGGGCGCGGTCGCGCGACCTCGCAGCCATGGTCATGGTGGAGAGCGCGTTGCTGGGGACGATGGGTGGCGTGGGCGGCCTGGCGTTGGGAGCCGGCGGAATTCGCGCGCTCAACGCCATCCGACCAGCCACGCTCGCACTGCTCCCGCCAGCCACCGTTGACGCACGCGTCTTCGGGTTCACGGCGCTCCTGAGCCTGGGGACCATCATCCTCTTCGGGCTCGCCCCCGCGCTGCAAGCGATGCGCGTTTCGCGGATGCGTCGCGCCATGCAGGACGGCGCACGCGGCGGTACCACCGGTCTGCGGGGATGGCGCGCACGTTGGTTGCTGGTGGCAGGCGAGCTGGCGTTGGCTATGATCTTGCTCACCGGTGCCGGCCTGTTGATCCGGAGCTTCTCGGCGCTGCAGCATGTGCCATCCGGCTTCGACGCATCGGGCGTATTGACGGTCGGGGTGTCGCTGCCCGACGCGCGATATCCCGCCGCCAGCCAGTCAGAAGCCTTCTACCGGCGCGCGCTCCAACAAATTCGCGGCCTGCCGGGCGTAGTGCAGGCAGGCGCCATCACGGGAGTTCCGCTTTCGGGATTCAACTTTCAAATCTCCACTCGCGCCATCGACGGCCGACTCATTCCGGACGCCGAGCAACCCTCACTCCAGATCCGCGTCATCACCCCAGGCTATTTCGGCACCCTTCACATCCCGGTGAAGCGCGGACGCATGTTCACCCCGCAGGATCGGGCTGGCGCGCCGCCGGTCGTGATGGTCAACGAGTCCGCTGCCCGGCTGTTGTGGAAGGACGAATCCCCGCTGGGCCATACCGTGGAGATCGGCACGACGTTCGGCCTCGGCCGCGGGCGGGCCGGCGGCGAGGTGGTCGGCGTCGTACACGACGTGCACGACGAGTTGCTGTCCACACGTCCGCGACCGATCCTGTATCTGGCGCACGAGCAGTACCCAATTCCCTACATGACCCTGGTGATCAGGGGAGTGGCTGGCACGGACCCCGTCCGGCTGGTCGCGGGGGTCCGCCGTACCGTGCACGACCTGGATCCTGACCTGCCACTCCTGAACGTTGCGACCATGCAGCGTATTGCCGCGGGATCGGTGGCCGATCCGCGATTCGCCATGGCAGTGCTTGCCACCTTTGCCGGTCTGGCGCTCGTACTCGCGGCAATCGGAGTATTCGGTGTCATGGCCTATGTCGTAGGACAGCGCACCCGGGAAATCGGGGTGCGGATGGCCCTCGGAGCCAGCGCCCACGCCATCGTCGCCGAGACGATACGCATCGCCGCAGGGCCCATCGCCCTGGGACTGGCCGTGGGCATCCTCGGCGCCTTGGCACTCACACAGCTCATGACCCACCTGCTCTTCGCCGTAAAATCGGCGGACGCACTGACCTTCACCGTGATGGGGCTATGCCTCGCGAGCATCGCGGGCCTTTCGGCGTGGCTGCCGGCGCGGCGGGCGAGTCGGGTTGATCCGGTCATCGCGCTGAAAAGCGACTGACGAAACGCCGAACTCGGGAGCCGTTGAAACCCTCCCCCTTCGGCTGGCGTCTAACCCAGCGTGATCCGCCAGGATCGCCGTTGGCCCTCCGTCGCCCGAGCTCCGCCATGCCCAATCCATTCCGCTCGTTCCGCCCGGCGCTGCGCGCCCTCGCCCGCAGC
>DASSOW010000043.1:0-6555 GCA_035700175.1 Gemmatimonadales bacterium
TCTATGGCCACTACGACGTGCAGCCTCCCGACCCGCTGGACAAGTGGGACAGCCCGCCCTTCACGCCGACGGTGCGGGACGGGCGGCTGTACGCGCGCGGCGTGTCCGACGACAAGGGTCCGATGCTCATCCCGATTGAAGTGGCAGCGGCGTTCTTCGCCGAGGAAGGCGGCATGCCGCTCAACGTGAAGTTCATGTTCGAGGGCGAGGAGGAAATCGGCAGCCCCAGCCTCGAAGCGTTCATCACGGAGCACGGCGACCTTCTCGCTGCCGACGTGGTGCTCTCGGCCGACGGCGCGATGTGGCGGATCGACGAGCCATCGCTCACGCTGTCCAATCGCGGGCTGGTGGGCCTTGAGCTCACTCTCACGGGACCATCGAAGGACCTGCACTCGGGCCGGCACGGCGGCAGTGTGGCCAATCCCCTGCATGCGATGGCGCGGCTGATCGCCTCACTCCACACACCGGACGGACGCATTGCCGTCGCAGGCTTCCATGATCGCGTGCGCGAGCTCACACCGGAGGAACGGGCCGAGATCGCGCGGCTGCCGTTCGACGAGGCAGCGTACCTCGCGCAGGTGGGCGCGACTGCGGCGGTGGGCGAGCCGGGCTACACCACGCTCGAGCGCCAGTGGACCCGCCCGACGATCGAGGTGAACGGCATGTGGGGCGGCTACCAGGGGCCCGGAGGAAAGTCGATTGTGCCCAGCGAGGCGCACGCCAAGATCACCTGCCGGCTGGTGCCGAACCAGGGCCCGGAGGAGATCGTCCGCCTGGTGGTGCAACATATGGAAACCCACCTGCCGCCCGGAGTCCGCCTGTCCGTCACGACGGATGACCACGGCGCGCCCGCGGCGCACATCGCGCGCGACCATTGGGCGCTCCGGGCGGCGGAGTCGGCGCTGGAGGCAGTGTACGGCGTGCGGCCGCTCCGCGTCCGCATGGGCGGCACGCTGCCGGTGGCGGACATCTTCCAGCGGGTGATGGGCCTCTCCACCGTGTACTTCTCCTTTTCCACCGGCGACGAGGATTTCCACGCGCCGAACGAGTTCTTCCGGCTCCATCGCCTGCACGAAGGGCTCGCGGCCTGGGTGCACCTCTGGGCCGCCCTCGGCGAGCGTGCTACGTGACCGACTCCTCCGCTGAGCTTGCCCGGGCCGAGGCCGATGTGCAGGCGCACAGCGCGTCGCTGCGCAAGGAGTTGCGCGTGCGCGACCTGGCGCTCACCCAGATCCTGTTCATCGTTGGCCTGACATGGATCGGCGTCGCCGGAAAGCTCGGTCCATCGCACGTGGTGATGTGGCTGCTGGCCGTGGTGCTGTTCTTCCTGCCACTCTCCGGCGTGGTCATCTGGCTCAACGAGCGCATGCCGCTCGAGGGCGGGCTCTACCAGTGGGCCAAGCTCGGCTTCAACCAGACCACCGGCTTCATGGTGGCCTGGAACCTCTGGCTCTACGTGGTCCTGTTCGCATCGGAGCTGGGCCTCACCGTCGCGAGCTATCTCTCATACGCGCTCGGGCCGGGAGCGGCGTGGATGACCACGAGCGCGTGGTTCGTGTCGCTGGCATCCGCGCTCGCCATTGCCGTCCTGGCCGGCCTGGCGTTCTTCGGGCTGTCGCTCTCCAAGTGGGTGCACAACGCCGGCGGCGTGTTCATGATCACGATCTTCGGCGTCCTGATCCTGCTCCCCATCCTCGGCCTCCTCACCGGCCACCTCAAGTCGTACCACCCGTTCCGCACCGAGATGCCCGAGCTCTCACTCTTCAACCTCAACATCCTTGGCAAGCTGGCGGTCGGCGCGTTCGCCGGGTTCGAGTACATGGCCATCCTTGCCGGCGAGACGCACGCGCCGGCGCGTGCGGTCAGGAAATCGGTCTACATCGCCGCACCCGTCATCGCACTGTTCTTCATCCTCGGTACGGCGACGATGGTGGCCTATATCCCCACCGACCAGATGGATCTCATCGGGCCGCTGCCGCAGGTACTGAGGGTGGGCCTGGGGCCGTTCGGGATCACGGGCCTGCTGGTGACGATCGTGATCCTCATGACGCTGGCCATGAGGGTGTCGCAGATCAGCGTGGCCTTCACCGCGGTTACCCGCCTGCCGATGGCTGCGGGATGGGACCGGCTGTTGCCGGCCTGGTTCAGCCGGCTGCATCCGAGATACCGGACCCCGGTCAACTCGATCCTGGTGGTCGCCATCTTTTCCTTTGCGTTTTCGCTCGTGAGCCTGGTCGGTGTGGGGCAGGCGGAGGCATTCCAGCTGGTGTTCAATGCGGGCGGGATCTTCTACGGGCTCACCTACGTGGTCATGTTCGCGATTCCGCTGGTGGGACTCAAGGGTGTGACGCCGAGACCGCCGCTCTGGGTCAAGGTCGCCGCCAGCTCCGGGCTCCTCATGACCGTGCTTTACATCGTCCTGTCCATCTTCCCGATCATCGATGTCGTGAGCGTGGAGGGCTTCGCGCTCAAGATCTCGGTCGTGATCGTCGTGCTGAACCTCGTGGGTGTTGCCATCCTGATCGCCGGACGTCGGCGGTCCAACCTCGTTGGGGAATCTGGAGCCTGACATGCGCACGCCACTCGTCCTGCTCACTGCCCTCGCCTGTGCCGCCACCACCATCCAGGGCTGCAGCTCCAGCGGCCGGGACCTGGCCGGCGACTGGGACGTCTACATCGCACTCTCCGCCAAACCCAAGTTCGGTTTCGAGGGATGGCGTCGCATGGCCTTTGCCCACTTCGCGGGCGCGGATTCCGGCAATGTCGGCTTCCTCGAGCGGCGCACCGGACAACCCCTGCTGACGGTGCATCAGGTTTCCATCAGCGGCGACAGCGTGGTACTGACGCAGGATTCGGCCCACGTCATGCGCGCGGCCTGGCACGGAGACACGCTCGCCGGCCTCGAGTACGTCCGGGGGGAGGTGGCGAATCGCCGCTTCCGTCTGGTGCGCCGCAGCACGCCGGGCGTGGCCGAGCATGATTACCAGGTCTGGAAGATGCCGGCGTCCGATTCGCAGTATGCCGTGACCGAGGACACGCTGGTCTTCATGCCCACCCGTGACGGCGCGAAGCTCGCCACCTACATCGCTCGGCCGGTTGGACCGGGACCTTTCGGCGTGGTGATGCAGCGGACGCCGTATCGCCGGATCCTGCACGGCCCCGGGCGCTGGTGGGCCTCGCGCGGGTACATCTTCGTCGGGCAGCACGTGCGCGGGCGCGAGGAGTCGAGCGGCGACGTCAAGGACTTCGGCAACTATGACCACGATATCCAGGACGGCTACGATGCGGTGGAGTGGGCGGCCCGGCTCCCCGGTGCCAACGGCAAGGTCGGCATGATTGGTCATTCGGATGAAGGCCGCCTGGCGTGGTACGCGGCGGTCAGCAATCCGCCTCATCTCGCGGCCTTGTCCCCGACAGCGGCCACGCCGGACCCCTGGGTGGTCGTTCCCTACGCGGCGATGGCGTTCGGGCCCATCAACGTGGACTGGGCCTGCCTGATGCGAAACCGCACCATGGATCCGTCGACCGCCGATCTCGACATCGGAGAGGCCATCACCCACCTGCCGCTGTCCACCCTGCCCCAGCGGCTGGGCTGCGGTGACGTGCCGATGTGGGACCGCTGGATCGCGCACCCGACCCTCGACGATTACTGGCGCCAGCATGCGGCCACGACCTACATCAGCAACGTGCACGCACCAGTACTGTCGATGGCCGGCTGGCACGACGATTCCCGCGGACCGACCTACTACACCGACGCCCTGCTCAAGGTGCCCAACCATCCCAACTGGCACATCGTCATGGGCGTGGGCGCGCACAAGGGCGTGGATTATGTGGCCGGTGACTTCGGCCCCGATGCGCGCTACGCCTACCGCGACCTCCAGCTGCGCTGGTTCGACCATTACCTCCTCGGCAAGGACAACGGCGTCGACACGCTGCCGCACCTGGACATTTTCGTCCAGGGTGACAACACCTGGCGCACCGAGGACTCCTGGCCGCTCAGCCGGCAGGTGCTCACCAATTGGTACATCTCCTCGGGCGGGCATGCGCAGACCAGCAGCGGCGACGGTGTGCTCGACTCGGTGCCGCCCACGGGGGTGGCGAGCGACACCTTTACCTACGACCCCGGCGACCCCACGCCGTATCTCATTGACTCGCGTGAGCTGGAGGAGTCACTCAACGAGGACTACACCCAGCTCAATGCTACCCGCCGTGACGCACTGGTATTCACGTCCAAGCCGCTGACCCGTCCGCTCGAGGTTACCGGCGAGATGACGGCGGAGCTGTGGGCGTCGAGCGACGCGAAGGACACCGACTGGAGCATCATGCTGCTGGATGTGTGGCCCGATGGGCATGCGGAGCGGGTGCAGGATGGGCTGGCGCGGGCGCGGTTCCGGGAGGGCATGGATCACGAGGTGCCCCTGGTGCCCGGCCAGGTGAACCGCTACGACATTGACCTCTGGTTCACGTCCAAGGTGTTCGAGCCGGGGCACCGGATCCGGGTGAGTGTGGCGTCGGCACTCTTCCCCAAGTACGATCGCAACCTCAACACCGGCGGAAGCAACGAGCGCGATTCCACGTTCGTCGTGGCACACCAGACCGTGCTGCACGACGCGGCGCACCCGTCACATGTGGTACTGCCGGTGATACCGAGGTAGGTATCGCTGGCGGGCGACCGCCGCATTCGCGCTGTGCGCTGTGCGCTGTACGCAGTGCGCTGTGCGCTGTGCGCTGTGCGCTGTGCGCTGTACGCAGGCCGCTGTGCGCGCAAGAAAAACAACCCTCTCGGCTTCCGGGAGGGTTGTTGGCCTCAGCGCTCGGCTCTCAGCTCTCAGCTCTTACCGCTTAGCGCCCCATACACCCGTTGCACCAGCTCCTCCGGCATGAACGGCTTCTCGATCATGTCGGCCTCCGGCACGGCAGCTTCAATGCGGTCGTGCTGGTCCAGGCGGCCCGTCATGAAGAGAATGGGAAGCGTCGGCCAGCGGAGCCGCACCCGCTCCGCCAGGGTCGCCCCGTCCATCCCCCGCATCATGAGGTCCGTGAGCAGCAGGTCGGGCGGGCCGTGCCGGCTCACGAGATCCACCGCCTCGGACCCGTCCGCGGCCTCCAGCACCCGGCACCCGCTCCCTTCGAGCCCCCGCCGGGCGAGTTCCCGCACGGCAGGCTCGTCATCCACGATGAGCACGGTCGCGCCGGCGAGGATGCCGGCACCGCCGCTGGCGGAGGCAGTGGCCTGCGCCGGACGCTCGGCCGCCGCCACCAGCGGGAAGTAGAGCGTAAACATCGTGCCCCGCCCGGGAGCTGTATCCACCGTGACGTAGCCACCACTCTCCTCCAGCAGCCCGCCCAGTGTCGCGAGGCCCAGCCCGGTCCCCTGGCCCACGGGCTTGGTGGTGTAGAACGGCTCGAAGATGTGCGCGGCAACGTCCGCATCCATCCCCGTTCCTGTGTCCGCCAGCGAAACAAGGCCGTAGCGCCCGGGTGGAATGGCCCTGCTGGTCACCCGGTCCAACAGCCCCGCTGGGACCACGCCCGCACGGGTCGAAAGCGTCAGTGTCCCGCCAGAGGGCATGGCATCGCGGGCGTTGAGCACCAGATTGGTGACCATCTGCTCGAGGTACTGCACATCCGCTTCGATGTACTCGCCGCAGTCGTAGCGTGTCACCAGCCTGCGTTCGGTGCCGAGCAGCCGCTTGATCATGGGAGCCATGGCGGCGAACGTGGCGTCCAGCATTACCCGCTCGGACTTGGGCGTGACCAGCCGGCTGTAAGACAGCAGCTGCCTGGCAACCGACGCGGCACGGTCAGCGGCACGCTGGATCTGGAGGACATCGGCGAGGTGCCCCGAGGAGACGTCGCCATCCTGCAGGATGAAATGGCTGAAGCCGAGGACCACGGTCATGGCGTTGTTCACTTCCTGGGCAACCCCGCCCGCGAGCCGCCGCACCATGCCAAGCTTCTCGGCCTCCGCGTGCAGCTCCTCGGCCCGCATCCGGTCGGTGATGTCGGTGCTGGTACCGAGCCAGCCGGTGATGGCATTGTCTGCCGCGCGGATGGGGAGTGCCCGCGAGAGAAACCAGCGATAGCTGCCATCATGGGCGCGCAGCGGATGGGTTTCTTCCCAGGGCTTGCCTGATTCGAAACTGGCGCGCAGCCCCGCCTCGACCCGGTCGCGGTGATCCGGATGCTGGAAGGGAAGCAGGTCAGGCGGATCGTCGGGCGAGGCGCCGGTGTAGTCGAGCCAGCGCTGGTTCACCCAGTAGCGATTCCCCCGGGTGTCGGACATCCAGGCGAGCTGGGGGATGGCGTTGGCCAGGGTGCGGAACTGTGCTTCCTGGGCGCGCAGCTCGTCCACGGCGCGCTGGCGCGCGGCGGCGGCCTCGACGATGGCAAGCCCATGGCGGACGGCGGCCTCGATCCGTTCGGGCGAAAGCGACGCCTTGGGGAGGTAGTCAGCCGCACCGGTCTTCATCAGCTCGACGGCGATGTCCTCGTCGCCTCGCCCGGTGAAGATGACGATGGGCGTGTCGGGCGCGGCTTCGCGGAGCAAGCGAA
>DASSOW010000044.1:0-5281 GCA_035700175.1 Gemmatimonadales bacterium
TCCCATGCCACCCAGACCAGCGCGATCCTGGAACGGGTCGCCAACCTGCTGGCGCAGGTGCGCCCGGTCGTGGCAGCTGTCATCGGGGACACAAATTCGACGCTCGGCTGTGCGCTCGCTGCGTCAAAGCTCCGCATCCCCGTAGCGCATATCGAGGCGGGCTTGCGCGCCGGCGACCGTCTCATGGCCGAGGAACTGAACCGGCGCGCCACCGATGCGCTCGCCAGCATCCTGTGCGCGCCGTCCGCGGCGGCGGCCCGGCGCCTCGAGCGCGAGCATCCGGACGGCCTCGTCAGGGAGACCGGCGATATCGCGCGGGATGTGCTGCTGTCGCAGCTTCCCTGCATTCCATCGCCCGAGTCGGTAGTCCCGGCGGCCGCGTCCCCCTACCTGTTCGCCACCGTGCACCGCGCGGAACTCACTGACCGGCCGGTGATATTGCGCGACGTGCTGACTGCACTGGGCTCGCTGCCATTGCCTGTCGTGCTCGCCATGCATCCCCGTACGCGGGCCGCATTGGAGCGGAACGGCCTTCCAGTTGCCAGCACCGCTCGCCTCACGATCATCCCGGCGGCCGGCTACCGCGAGGCGCTGGCGCTGCTCCGCGGCGCGGCAGCGGTGCTCACTGACAGCGGTGGCATCCAGCGGGAGGCCTACTGGCTGGGCGTGCCGTGTGTCACCCTGCGGGCCGAGACAGAGTGGGCTGAAACCCTCGCGCTCGGTGCCAATCGGCTGGTGAATCCGGACCATGTCGCGGAGCAGCTTGGCCCAGTGGTCGAGGCGTTGGTCCAGGACCCACCGGCGACGTGGGATCGTAACGCCTACGGCGATGGCCACGCCGCAGAGCGGGTGGCGGCGGCGATCCGCGACGGGATCCGGTAATGTGCGGCGTCAGCGCACTCCTGCTGCGTGATCCCCAGGCGGATGCCGGGGGTATTCTCGAACGAATCTCGGCGGGGCTCGTCCACCGGGGTCCGGACGGTCACGGCCTCATCCTCGCGAGCGGGCGTTCAGCGGGATTGGCTCACCGGCGCTTGAGCATCCTCGATCTTCACACCGGCGGCCAGCCAATGGCCAATGAAGATGCCAGCGTGCACGTCTCCTTCAACGGCGAGATCTACAATTATCGCGCGCTGAGGAAAGAGCTGGAGCAGGCGGGACACCACTTCGCCTCGCAGGCCGACACCGAGGTCCTCGTGCACGGCTGGGAAGAGTGGGGGCCGCGGCTGCCGGAGCGCCTCAACGGAATCTTTGCCTTCGTCGTTCTTGATTGCCGGCGAGGGACCGGTGATCCCGAACTCTTCCTCGCCCGGGACCCGGTCGGTGCCAAGCCGCTTTACGTCGGAGAATTCTCCGATGGCTGGTGGGTCGCAAGCGAACTGGACGCGGCACAGCAGGCCGGCCTCGTCGACGGAGGGCTCTCGGCTGAAGCGCTCGGCGAGTTCCTGGTCTATCGCTTCATCCCAGCACCGCGCACCCCGTTCCGGCGAGCCTGGAAGCTCCCGCCAGCGTCCTTCGTCCAGATCGATCGGTCGACGCCGCGGGGCCCGCCCGACTTCCACAGTTACAGGTACGCAGCGGACGAGCGGGAGCTTCCGGAAACTGATGCCGAGTGGGCCGAAGCGCTCCGAGCCGGTATCCGCGCCGCAGTCTCCCGGCAACTGATGAGTGACGTGCCCGTGGGCAGCCTGTTGTCAGGCGGCGTGGATTCCGTGCTGGTCACTGCGCTGATGGGCGAGGCTTCGGGCGGGGTGATGCCCGCCTGTTTTGCCATCGGATTCGAGGCGGCTGATGGGGGCGAAGAGCTGACGGCGGCGCGCCGCGCGGCGGCCTCGCTTGGTGCGCCCCTGCGCGCCGTGCACGCCGACGACGAGGCGTACCTGCGCCTCTGGGCGCGACAGGCGGCGATGGTGGGAGAGCCGATCGCCAATTCCGGCGTACTGCTCGTGGGGCTGCTGTGTGCCGAGGTCCGTCGCACGCATAAGGTGGTCTTGTCGGGGCAGGGTGCCGATGAGCCGTTGGGTGGCTATCCCCGGCACGCTGCTGCGCGCCTTCGCGGTGTCGCGCGCGGGCTCCGTCCAGTGCTGCGCGCGCTGCCGGACGGAATACTGGCCAGCGATCGGCTCGATCGGCTTCGACGCATCGGCCGGGGACAGGATGAAGCGGGGTGGTTTACCGAACTGCTCGCGGTCTTCGAACCTGACGTGGCAGCCAAGATGCTGCGTACGCCGTTAGCGCGTGAGTCGCTTGTTGCGCCGATGAAGGCTGCACTGGCAGTGGGCGGCGGCGACGACTGCCTCAACCGGCTCCTGCTGGCCGATGCGCGGCTGTCCCTGGCCGACGACCTCCTCATGGTCGCCGACCGAATGTCGATGGCTCATTCGGTGGAGTTGAGGGTGCCGTTCCTGGATCTCGAGTTGCTTGGGCTCGTCACACGCATGCCAAGCCGGCTCAAGGTCTCCTGGCTCGGTGAGCGAAAGTGGTTCTATCGCCGGGCCGTGGCACCGCTGCTCCCGGCCGATCTGCGACAGTCGCTGCTGGGCCCGCGCGCCCGCCTGGGGCGGAAACTGGGATTTGCCACGCCACTGGACCGCTGGTTCAGTCGCTGGGCTGATGGAGAGGCAGAGCGGACACTGCTCGGGCCGGACGCGGTGAGTCCCGCCGTGCTGGACCCCGACGGCGTGCGTCGCGTGATCATGGCGGCACGCGACCGGCACCGGCCGCGTGCGCGGCAGCTCATGTCGCTCTTCGTGCTCGAATCATGGCTCCGCACCCTGAACGGCAGCACGCGGCCGTCGGTCCTGCCCGCGTCCGCCGCGTGATTGCGTGACTGCAGTCGCGTCGGCTGCTGGCGTGACTGAGCAGGGGGCTGCGCTGTCCGCGCTCGGCTCGCAGGTGCGACGTTGGGTCGCCTGGCTCGCCATTCCCACCCTGCTGGTCGGGGTGGTGCTCTATCCGGATATACACTCCCGCGTCATGGGTACGGCAGTCGGTGCGGCTGTGGTGCTGGGACTGCTGGCGCTGGTGGCGTTGCGAGGGTCGGCGCGCCTCGTGGCCCTGGTTCCGCTGGCCGCAGGCTACCTGCCGGCGGCGACCGCCGGCTTTGTGGCCGGTGCCAGCGCCTTGTTCGTGCTGCTGATGCTGATGGGGGCCCGGCGCGCGGCGGCGCCGCTCGAGGATGCCGACACGCCGCTGCTGGCAATGCTGGCCTGGGCGATTCTCGCATGGCTGGTGAATCTGGGCCAGCAAACCGACGCGTGGTCGCTGCCGGTGTCGCTGCTCATGTTCTGGTGTCCGTGGCTCGTCGTCTTCCTGCTTCGCAGCGCTCGCTGGAGCGTACGGGAGCTCAACACTGTCGCGGCGGCGTGGATCGCCCTGATCGCCGTGCAGCTCCTCCCGGCCATCCTCAAGCCCCTGGCCCAGGGTGACATTGCCGCCTTTCTGGTTCCGCTCCTGCCGGTTGAGCTGCTGGGATTGAGGCTGCCCGGTCATGATGCCATCACGGCGGCAGCCGACATCACCAACGGCACCCTCCGGAGCGCCCATCACCTGGGCGTCGTGACGGTCCTTGGCATCATCTACCTGCTTGCACTCTTCTGGCGCACACGGCGCGGGCGAGCGTTGGTGGCCGTGGTACTGCTGGGCGTCATGCTGCTGATGGCCGATGCCAAGCACGTCGTCTTGAGCGCGGTACTCGTCGGGCTCCCCACGTTCGCCATACTGCTCTGGCCGGAGCTCACCCGCCGCGCGCGGGTGCGCCTCACATCAGCGGGTGTCATACTGGTGCTCGGCGGAGTTGCACTGGCCGGTGCGGCCGTCGTGCAAGTAGTGCGGGCAGGACTCTGGGAGCCGCTCGTGGGTATCGCGTCGTTCAACCCCAAGGTGCTCCTGGTGACGCGGACGGCGCAGCTCATGGACCCCGGCGCCATGCATACATGGATCGGCTACGGACCCGGAGCGTACGCGAGCCGCGCCGCATCCAGCCGGGCTACCGGCGCACTCTTCAAGGACGAGACGCAGCTGCCCGCATTCATACCGCCTTTCACGCCGCCGGCGTACGAAAGTGTGGTGTATGATCTCTACACCGCCGACATCGCGACGACGACACGGTTCCGCAGCGGGATGCTGACAAACCCGTTCAGCAGCCTGATCGGCATCATCGGCGAATACGGCATTCTCGGCACGATGGTGTTCGCGGTGTTTGCCGGTGCACTGGTGCGGCGAGGGTACGTCACCTGGCGCGATGACAGGCGGTCAGGTAGTCAGCGGGCGTTTGGCGCCACCTTGGCCACCGCGATTCCGCTGCTCGTCGTGCTTTCCTTCTTCGATACGTATTTCGAGCAGCCTGATGTGGTGGTACCGATTGCCCTGCTGTGGCTCCTGGCCAGCTGCACCCCGGAGCGTGTGTGACGGAAGGTCGCCTACTCCGCGCGGGACGAGGAGGGATTTCGCCGGCCGGGCCAGAGTGCGCCGAGGGCGCCGCGCAGTTCGGCCGCGCCCTGCGGGTCCGCTGCGCGCGCGGTTCCGGAAGTGGCCCGCAGGGCGATGAGCAGCGCGGCCACGCAACCGCCAAGGATGGCGCCAAGGATCGTCATGCGCGTGCGGGCCGGATAGCTGCGATCCAGCGGCGGAGCCGCGACCTGTACCACGGTGAAAGTCGGGTTGTCCCGTGCTTCGGCGATCTTGGCCTCGGCCAGCTCCTGGGTCATCTGGCTGAAGGCAATCTGCGCAACATCGATGCGGCGCTGCAGTCGCTGGCGCTCCAGCGCCAGCCGCGGCATGTCGAGGCCGCCCCGGTTGCGCTCGAGGAAGCCGCGCATCTCGGCTTCAGCGGATTCGAGCGTTGCGCGGGAGGACGCCAGTTCGCGCTCCGCGAAGCGCCGCCGCCCCCTGGCGCTCGCCTGCCGCATGGTGGTATTGAAGGACTCAAGCCGATGATAGAGCCGGTTGGCGACGTCGGCGGCGAGGGTCGGAGAGGGCAGCGCCACCGACATCGTGATCATGCCGGTGCGGTCGTTGGTCGTGACGTCGATGGCCTCGTCGCGCAGAAAGTTGATCGTGTTGTCGAGGGTCCGCTCGGGGGTGTCGCCAGCCTGATGCAGCAGCGTGGTGAGTGGACGCCGCGCGCCTGCGGCAGCTGGATCGGCAAACGAGTCCGTCGCAATGGCGGCCAGCAGGTCATGGCTCTGCAGCAGCTCGGCATAGAACTGCAGTGAGCGAGTGCCCTCATCCATGCTGAAGCTCGCCCCGAACTGGCTGCCCAGCGCCGCAAGACCGCTGG
>DASSOW010000045.1:0-5069 GCA_035700175.1 Gemmatimonadales bacterium
ACCACGGGCAGGTAGTCCACGTCCACCGCACCGAGGCGCCGCATGGCGGTGAGCAGCGAGTCCTCGGGCGTCACCGGCTTCACCGACAATCGGGCGAGATCGGTGGCGAGCACCGTGCCAGGCGGCACGTCCGTGTCGAGCTCTCGAAGCGTTTCGCGGGAAAGCATCCCGACCAGCCGCCCGTGCACACTCACGACCGGAAACTCGGTCTGGCGGCTGCCGCGGGTGATGTCGAGGATGGCCGGCACATCGGCCCAGGCCGGCACAGTGATCGGCTCGCGGTGATAGCAGTCGGCGACCGTGGCGCGGGCCAGCAGCACCGCGTCGGCGCCCTGCGACAGCACCACGCCACGCCGGACCAGCCATTCGGTGTAGATGGACTCGGGGTGCAGCCGCCGGCTCACCATGTAGGCCAGCACGCTGGTCAGCATGAGCGGAAGGATGAGGCCGTAGTCGCCGGTCATCTCGAAGACCATGAAAATGGCCGTGAGGGGCGCGTGGGTCGCCCCAGCCACCAGTCCCGCCATGCCGACCAGCGCCATGGCGCCCGGCAGCGCCGGTGAGGACTGGAAGAGATGCGTCGCCGCGACGCCGCATGCGCCGCCCAGGGTGGCGCCGATATAGAGCGCAGGCGTGAATACGCCGCCGGTGCCGCCGGCGCCAAAGGTCACCGCGGTGGCGATGAGCTTGGCGGCCGAGAGGCCGAGCAGGAAGAGGCCGGACCGGGCCGCCACGATGCCCAGGTTGAGACTCTGGTGGCCGTGGCCCCAGAGATCCTGCCGGAACAGGATGTCCAGCCCGCCGATGATGACGGCGCCGAGCGCGAGCCGCATCCACGGCGACTGGATCAGGGCAAAACGGTCCTGCGTCTTCCAGACCCCGCGCGAGTAGAGCACGGCCACGACGCCGCAGACCACGCCCAGCAGCGCGTAGAGGATCATCTCCCACGGGCTGTGCACGCCGAAATTGCCTGGCATTGCCAGCACCGGGCCATTGCCGAAGATGGCGCGGCTCACGGTGGCAGCGAGGATGCTGCCGACCACATAGGGCGCGAGCGCCATGCCGCCAGCGGTGCCGGTGATCTTCTCGATACCGAAGATGACGCCGGCGATGGGCGCATTGAACGCGGCCGAGAGGCCAGCGGCGGCGCCGCAGCCGGCGAGGGTACGAAGCCGGTTGGGCGAGGCCCGCATCCAGCGTCCCAGCTTCGAGGCTGTCCCCGCACCCAGCACCACGACCGGTCCTTCGGCGCCGACCGATCCGCCGGTCCCGATCACCACGGCTGCGGCAGCGGTCTTGGCCAGTACCGGTGTCAGAGGAATCACCCCGCCCTTCACGCCCACCCGGTACATCACGTCGGGAATGTTCTCGCCGGTCGAGCCCCGCGCCCCGTAAAGGCCCAGCCAGCGGCAGATGGCGAGTCCCAGCGCCACGAAGAGGGGAATCAGTACCAGGTCCGAGACCGGGATGCGGAGCGCCGAGCGGAGGACGATGTCCTGGACCAGGTCGATGAACCGATAGAACAGGCTGACCGCGAACCCGACCATCGTGCCGATGATGCCAGCCAGGACCACGAGCATGGTCTGCTCGTCGTGCCGCAGGGCGGCGAGGTTGGAAGAGAGAAGTCTGGCAGCGTTGAAGAGTGGTGCGGTGGCGGCGGCGAGCGGGGTCTGTTCGGATCGCGGTTCGGGGCTGGCCATGGGGGGAAGATAGTGGGGCTGAAGGCTGAAGGCCGAAGGCTTGGGGCCTGGGGCTTGGGACTCGCGCTCAGCGCTTAGCTTTCAGTCTTCAGCCTCCAACCATTGGAACCGCCATGCGCCCAGAGGACCTCCGCTCTCTCCAAGCCCCCTTGAAGGATTTATACCGTGGCGACCCGGCGCGAGCCGTGGTTACCCTGCGGGCTGAGGCGCACGTAGATGATCCCGGCATCTCCTGCCGAGTGGAGACGGGGCAGGCGCTGGTGGAGGCGGGGCTGCACCCGGCCACCGGTGGCACGGGCATGCAGGCCTGTTCGGGTGACCTGCTGCTGCAGGCGCTGGTGGCGTGTGCTGGTGTGACGCTTCGCGCGGTGGCGACCGCGCTGGACATCCCCGTAACGTCGGGCCGCATCAGCGCCGAGGGCGACCTGGATTTCCGCGGCACACTGGGGGTGAGCAAGGAGGCGAAGGTCGGCTTCGGCGCGATCCGGCTTCGGTTTGAGCTGGAGAGCAGTGCGAGCGAGGAGCAACTGGCCACGCTTCTCAAGCTGACGGAGCGGTATTGCGTGGTGCTGCAGACGTTGCGGGTGGGGCCGGAGGTGGGGGTGAGTGTGACACGGCAGTGAGGAGGACCGCGCCCGACGCTTCGCAGTCCAAGTCGCGCACACTGCTTGGCAACTCCGATGTGGAGCAGATGCTTAGGGTGACCCGAAGGTGTGAATCAAGCGATGAGTCGGCTTCGGCCACGGAGAGACGGCCAAGGTCGGAACCGGCCTCCCCAGTTCGCCTGGTCCGCAGTCTATCCGGATTAGACCGCGCCGCGTAAGATGGGGAGACTGTGGCAATGCAGTCGCGTTAGGCAGCCACCTGCAACCCATTCACAGCATTCCGGAGATCCGACATGATGCGACGCAAGGTCGGGGTGGCCGCGTTGTTGGTGCTCGCGCTGGTGCCGGCTGCGCTCCTATTGCTGCAAGTGTTCGGAGGGCGTGGGTGGGCGATCCCGTTGTCGAGTGACCCTGGGATTTCGTCGATGCTCGTGGCGGATACGCCCGACTATCGTGTGCTACGGGATTACGCCGAACCGGGGGCGACTCGTCGCCTGCACCATCACGCCGGCGCGACCTGGCACGTGCTAACTGTGGCGACCGGTAGGCTGGTCCTCACCGTCGAGGGTGCACCGCCGGTAGAACTGTCGGCGGGTCAGACGTACTCCCTCAAAGGGGGCGTGACCCACACGTTTTCGAACCCGGGAACGGTGACTGCGTCAATCGTCGAGGTCTTCGGCAAGCGGGAGCCTTAGCGGCGCGGGGGCGGTGAACGAGAGATCACGACATGCGCATACGCACCGGGGTGTACTTCATCTTTGGGCTCACCCTTCTGGCCAACTTGCTCATCGTATTCTTCCGAATGTGGCTCGGAGACGGTACGATATGGCTGTCCATGTTACTCTGGATCGCAAGTGTGGTGCTCGCACTGGCGGTGCTGCTAATTACACTCCATCGCTCCAGGGAGCGCGGCCGGCGTCACCTTGCCATCGTGAGCCTGGGCTGTATCCTCGCCTTTGCATCTTGCTGGCCGATCCAACGCTCCGGCACGTGGACCTATTGGGTCACGCACCGTGCTGAGCTTGATCTACTGGTCGACGCACTGCGTGCAGACGCCAGTATCAGGCAACTCACAGACGGACAGCGCTATTTCGCCTCCGTCAATTCCAAGGGGTATCGCACGCCGCAGCAGGAGGCGGCACGAGAGCGGACGGGAAAGGGTGGCCCGCCAGAAGCCCCGCCGCTGGCTGATGTGCTCGCTTCAGAAAGCATTGCCCCCGAGACACACGAACGATTGCGGCAGCAGCTCATCCGACTGCGCTTTATTGATATTGAAGAGACCGCCGGCTACACCGCGCTGCTGCATGACGGCTTTCTCGACAACCTCAATGGCTTCTTGCGTGTCGAGCCCGGGCGACCTGTACCCGCACCCGATTCCGAGATCTTCGGTACGCGGCTCGTGCACCTGGAGAGGTTGGGTGGCGGATGGTACTATTTCGGAACGTCATAGAGGTCATCCCGCCCACCGAACCCGCGCTTGCCGCGGCCGCACCGCACGCAGGCCCCCTCCCCCCGCCTTGCTTGCGCCCCGGCGCCCGAAGTGGAACTTTGGATGGCGGCGGACAGAAAGCCCCTCGTCAAGACTTGTCTGCTGGACAGCGGCTGGATTCGCGGAGATCAACGTCATGAATATCGGAGCATGGCCCCGGAGCCGCATCATCGGGCTCAGCATTGCCTGGATCGTTCTTGCTGGTGGCACCATTTCCCTGCTCGCCTTGCGTGCGCTTGGCTCGCTACCGAGCGATGACAGCGGCCTCGCTGGCATCAGCCTCGACCCGGCAGGACTCATGCGCATGGCTCCCGTGCTGCTGGGGCCGCCGGTTTGCCTGTTGCTCGCGTGGATAATTCTGCGCAAGCGAGCGCACCAGATCTAGCGCTTCCGAGACGTGCTGCAGAGGACGCTGAAGCACGACATGGATGACTGAAGAATCACTATCCAACGTCGCCAACGGCTACGAACGCATCGCGGAAGAATTTCTCACCGCCCGCGGCCGGACCACGACGGGCATCGGTGTGCCAGAGGTGCGCGCATGGGCGCGTTCCCTCCCGCCGCACGCTACCATCCTCGACCTCGGCTGCGGCTCCGGGCTCCCGCTCACCCAGGTCCTGATTGACGAGGGACACAGCGTCTGCGCCGTCGACGCCTCGCCCACGCTCGTCGCCGCATTCCGCCAGCAATTTCCGGATGCCCCGGTCGCATGCGAATCCGTCGAACAATCAACCTTCTTTGAGCGGCACTTCGATGCGGTGCTGGCGTGGGGCCTCTGGTTCCTTCTCCCGAAGGCCACCCAGCTCGAGCTGCTGGGACGCGTCGCGACCGCGCTGAACCCGGGCGGACAGCTCCTCTTCACCGCTCCCGCACAAGCCTGCACCTGGCGCGATGCGATGACTGGAGAAGAATCAAGATCGCTCGGCGCTGAGGTCTATCGAGCCCGGCTGGCTGAACTGGGTTTCTCCGTGATCCGCGAATACAATGATGAAGGCGAGAACCATTACTACGATGCGGTGTCCGCGCCCTCGCCGCTGTCACACGCGCGAAAGCGGAGGTCGGCGTGAGCACGCTCATAGCTCTCAGCTCTCAGCCCTCAGCTCTCAGCTCTTCAAACATCTCCAGCGCATTCGTCGTCCCGTAATTCCCATAGCAGTTATTGAAGATGATGTGCATCCGCCGGGCCTCCCGGCCGGCATCCTCCACATCCGGCACCAGTGACTGCAGTTCCTCACGGTCATAGAGGTAGCGGTACTTCTCCCCCACGCTCGCACC
>DASSOW010000046.1:0-2590 GCA_035700175.1 Gemmatimonadales bacterium
TCAACGCCGTGGCCGGCAACATTGGCCAGACGGTGCGCTTCGGTGCCGATCTCGCCAGCGGCGACGGCCTGGCCGGCGTGCAGCAGCTGATGAGTGCCATGACCGCGGGGCAGGTTGGCATCCTGCTGGTGCACGAAGCCAACCCGGTCTACGCGCTGCCGGCGTCCATGAAGTTTGTGGATGCCATGAAGAAGGTGCCGCTCAAGGTCTCGACCGCCACATATCTCGACGAAACCGCGGCCCAGTGCGACCTCCTGCTGCCCAACCTGCATTCGCTCGAGCGGTGGGACGACACCAATCCGCGCGCCGGCGTGTTCGGGCTGATGCAGCCGGTCATGGAACCGGTCTTCCCGGTGCGGCACACCGGCGACGTGCTGCTCGACGCGGCCCGCAAGCTGGGTGGCGCGTACGGCAAGTTCTCGGCGCCCAATTACGAGACCCACCTGCGCACCGCATGGAACGCGCGCACCGGCAGCGACGCCGAGTGGCGCGCCGCGCTCGCGCGCGGCGGCGTGTACACCGCAGCGCCTGAGGCACCGGCGCTGACGCCCAGCGGCGCTGCCATCAACGCCGCGGCGCCGACCTTCGATGGCGACGGCGACTTCGTCTTCCTCGCGTATCCGCACAGCTTCCTGCACGACGGACGGGGCGCCAATCGTCCCTGGCTGCTGGAGAATCCGGATCCGGTCACCAAGTCCACGTGGAGTCCGTGGATCGAGTTGAGTGCGGCCACCGCCAGGCGGCTCGACATCCGCCGTGGCGAAGTGGTGCGCATCATCTCGCCTCACGGTGAGATTTCGGGCCCTGCCTTCCCGTATGCCGGCCTGCACGACGGCGTGATTGCGGCACCGCTCGGGTGGGGCCACACGGAATACGGTCAGTTCGCCAAGAGTCGCGGCTTCAATCCGCTCGACCTCGTGGGCGCGCCGGCCGCGGGCAGCACCTTCCTGCCGTATGCCTCCACTCGCGTGCGCCTCGAGAAGACGCTCAGCTACCAGGAAGTGGCCACCACCGAAGGCACGCCTCGTCAGCTGGGCCGCGGCATCGCCGAAGCGATCCCGCTGGTCTATGCAAAGAAGGGCATGACCGTGCGCGAGGCGCTGCACGCCGAAGGCCACGAGGAGCACGAGGTCAACACCGAGCTGGAAACGAAGGCCATCCTGGGCTGGCGCGAGCGCCAGGTCGAAGGGCGGAAGCTCGGCAATTACGCCGAAGTGCACCCGAGCTGGGGGATGACGATCGACCTCTCCCGCTGCACCGGATGCTCCGCCTGCGTCACCGCCTGCTACGCGGAAAACAACATTCCGACCGTGGGCGAGGATCAGGTGCTCAAGGGCCGTGAGATGAGCTGGATGCGCATCGAGCGGTACTGGGAGGGAGGCGAGGGCGAGGAGCCGCTCGAGGCGCGCTTCGTGCCCATGCTCTGCCAGCAGTGCGAAAACGCGCCCTGCGAGCCGGTCTGCCCGGTCTTTGCCGCCTACCACACGGTCGATGGCCTCAACGGCCAGGTGTACAACCGGTGCGTGGGGACGCGCTACTGCGCCAACAACTGCCCCTACAAGGTGCGGTACTTCAACTGGTACAAGTACAACGAGATGGCCTGGCCGGAGCCGCTCCAGCTCCAGCTCAACCCCGACGTGGTGGTGCGGGCGCGCGGCGTCATGGAAAAGTGCACCTTCTGCATCCAGCGCATCCGGGGGGCCCAGAACGACGCCCGGCTCGAGGACCGGCCCATTCGCGACGGCGAGTTCACCACCGCCTGCGCCCAGGCCTGCCCCTCGGACGCGATCGTGTTCGGCAACAGCAGGGACCCGAACAGCCGGGTCGCCGCGCTTCGGGCCGACCCGCGCGGCTACCGGGTGCTGGAGGAGATCAACACGCGACCGGCGATCACCTACCTCGCCAAGGTCCTGCACCCGGTGGAGGGCTGATCGATGGCCGCCGTCGCACGCCCGCGCCCGGAGCGGGCGCCCCAGCTCGAGATCACCCAGAGCCACGCCGACGTCACCCGCGACGTCGTAGGCACGCTGGGACGAGCGAGTACCGGCTACCTGCTGCTGCTCGGCGGCGCGGTTGCCCTCTTTCTCGCCGGGCTCCTGACCTTCCTGATCCTGGTCAAGGACGGCCTGGGCCACGCGGGGTACAACCCGCCGGTGTTCTGGGCGGTCTACATCACGACCTTCGTGTTCTGGGTCGGCATCGGCCACGCCGGGACGCTGATCTCGGCGATCCTGTACCTGTTCCGGAGCCCGTGGCGCACCGCGGTCTACCGCTCGACCGAGGCCATGACCGTGTTCGCGGTCATGACCGCGGCCCTGTTCCCGATCATTCACATCGGGCGGCAGTGGGTGTTCTACTGGCTGCTGCCGTATCCCAACCAGCGGTGGCTCTGGCCCAACTTCAAGTCGCCGCTCATCTGGGACGTGTTCGCGATCTCGACCTACTTCACGGTGAGCTCGGTTTTCCTGGTGTTCGGGCTCATCCCCGATGTGGCCGCGGTCCGCGACAAGGTCACCGGCTGGCGGCGGGTGGTCTACACGCTGGCGTCGGCGGGATGGCAGGGCACCGACAACCAGTGGCGGCACTATAC
>DASSOW010000047.1:0-3062 GCA_035700175.1 Gemmatimonadales bacterium
GTAGGATGGAGGCGGGCGGGGAGTTCCGTCAACTGGGAGGGAGGGCTTGGGGGCTTAAGGCTTAAGGCTTAAGGCTTAACAGGTTGCTGAAAAAGTCTGTTTCGCCGGCGGCCCATCGTTCATAGATTGGGTATCCCGTGCAGCGAGCCGCCGATGCGTGGTGCCGACGAGCGACAGGCGATCCTCTTCAGCTACCGGTCGATCGAGGACCGCATTCCGCCGGAGCATCCACTGCGCGCGATGCGGGCGCTGGTCGATCCGGTGCTGGTCACCCTGTCGCCCCGCTTCCAGGCGCTCTACGCGACGGGGGGCCGCCCCTCGATCCCGCCCGAGCAATTGCTGCGCGCCTTGCTGCTCCAGGCCCTCTATACCATCCGCAGCGAGCGCCAGCTGATGGAGCAGCTGGACTACAACCTGCTCTATCGCTGGTTTGTGGGCCTGAGCCCGGACGACGCGGTCTGGGTGCCCACCACCTTCAGCAAGAACCGCGA
This sequence comes from Gemmatimonadales bacterium, assembly GCA_035700175.1. Taxonomy (GTDB): domain Bacteria; phylum Gemmatimonadota; class Gemmatimonadetes; order Gemmatimonadales; family GWC2-71-9; genus CAMLHP01. Next base: position 492 of record DASSOW010000047.1, read on the forward strand.
CCGGCTCCTGGCCGGCGACATTGCCGAGGCCTTCTTCTCTGCGGTCCTGGGCGTGGCCGAGCGCCACCAGCTGCTCTCGGCCGAGCACTTCACGGTCGACGGCACGCTGCTCGAGGCGTGGGCCAGCCACAAGAGCTTCCGGCCGCTCGACCCGCCCGCCCCGGTCGGCCCGCCCCCCGACGACGAGCCGGGGCATGGTGACAGCACGCCGGCCGGCCGGAATCCCAGTATCAACTTCCGGGGCGCGCGGCGCTCCAATGCCACCCATCGCTCGGTGACCGACCCCGACGCCCGCCTGGTGCGGAAGACCCAGCACGGCGCGGCGATCCTCGGCTATCAGGCGAGCGTGCTGATGGAGAACCGGCATGGGCTCATCGTCCAGACCGATGTGCGGACGCCAGGCTATCACGCCGAGCGCGACGCGGCGCTGGAGATGCTGACCGGGCTCGCGCCCCGGGCCGCGCCCCGGACGCTCGGGGCCGACAAGGGCTACGACACGCCCGACTTCATCGCCGGCGTGCGCCAGCTGGGCTGGACCCCGCACGTGAGCCCCAATGTGCATCGCACCCGGCACCGCAGCACGGTGGATCGTCGCACCACGCGCCACCCGGGCTACGCCGTGAGCCAGCGGCGCCGCAAACGGGTGGAGGAGTGCTTCGGCTGGTAGAAGTGCGTGGGTCCGCTCCGGAAGCTGCATCACCGGGGCCGCGAGCAGGTCGCCTGGTGCTTCGCCTTCACCAGTGCCGCCTACAACCTGGTGCGGCTGCGCACGCTGCTCGCACGGGCAGCGGCGTGAGACCCGCACGCCACGCGGCGCCAGCGCGGCCGTCGGGGCGACCGACCGACCGCCCGATCGGACGGCGGCACCCTCCCCACCCGCAGCAAACCGTGAGCACAACGCACGACATGGACGCGCAGCCTCGTTTTTCAGCAACCTGTTAAGCCTTAAGCCTTAAGCCTTAAGCCTTAGGGCCTGTTATGAACTAGTGAAGTAGCTTTCCGGGTGTACTTCGTAGTGCAGGTGGATATGTCATCCCGGAAGCCATACCCGACCGATGTCTCCGACGAGGAATGGGCGTTCGTGGCGCCCTACCTTGCCTTGTTACCCGTCACGGCTGGCCAGCGCCGGCACGCGCTGCGGGACGTCTATGACGCCCTGCGCTACGTGGTCCATGAAGGCATCACGTGGCGCGCCCTGCCGCATGATTTCCCCCCGTGGGCGGCGGTCTACCAGCAGACCCAGCGCTGGCTCGCCGCCGGGGTGTTCGCCCAGATGGTGCAGGACCTGCGCGCGCTCCTGCGCATGGCGGAAGATCGGGCGCCGGACCCCACGGCGGTCGTGCTCGACAGCCGCACGCTGCAGTCGACGCCCGAGAGCGGCGCGCGCGCCGGCTATGACGGCTACAAGCGGAAGCGGGGCGCCAAGCTGCACGCGGCGGTCGACACGCTGGGCCATCTGCTCGCCTGCCTGGTGACGCCCGCCAATGCGCAGGAGCGGGATCAGGTCACCGCCTTGGCGCGTGCCGTGCAGCGGGTCACCGGCCAGACGGTCGAGCTGGCCTATGTCGACCAAGGCTACACCGGGGCCCGGGCGGCGCAGGCCGCGAGCGCCGAACACATCACGCTGGAGGTCGTGGCCCTCGCCGACGCCCGGCGCGGCTTCGTGCTCCTGCCCCGGCGCTGGGTGGTGGAACGCTCGTTTGCCTGGGCCAGCCGCTTTCGCCGCCTGGCACGCGACTATGAACGGCTGCCCGAGATTCTGGCCGGGCTGCACTTCGTGGCCTTCGCCGGACTGATGCTGCATCGCGCCGTCATGCTATTCACTGGTTCATAACAGGCTCTAGTCCCTAGTCCCTAGCCCCTAGTCCCTAGTCCCTAGTCCCTACCCGATGCCCAAACGAGACTTCCTCTCCATTCCCGACTTCTCCCGCGCCGAGCTGGTCGAGCTCTTTGACCTGGCCGCCCGGATGAAGCGGGGGGAGTATGCCGAGCAGCCACTTGCCGGCAAGACCCTCGGCATGATCTTCACCAAGAGTTCGACGCGGACCCGGGTGTCATTCGAGGTGGGGGCGGCACAGTTGGGCGGGCGGGCCATCTTTCTCAGCAGCCGGGATATCCAGCTGGGCCGGGGCGAGCCGATCAAGGACACGGCGCGGGTCCTCTCCCGCTACCTCGACATGATCATGATCCGCACCTTTGCCCATGCGGACGTCGAAGAGCTGGCCCGCTATGCCAGCATCCCCATCATCAATGGACTGACGGACCTGCTCCATCCCTGCCAGATCCTGGCCGACCTGCTGACGGTGCGGGAAAGCCTGGGTGGCTGGGAAGGGAAGACCATCGCCTGGGTGGGCGACGGCAACAACATGGCCCACAGCTGGATCAATGCCGCCGGTGTCCTCGGCTTCGAGCTTCGGCTCGCCTGTCCTGAGGGGTACGATCCCGATCCCGAGATCTTCCGGCGCAATCAGTCGCTGACGAAGCTGTCGCTCCATCGCGACCCGCGCGAGGCGGTCCGCGGCGCTCACGTGGTGAACACCGACGTCTGGGCCTCGATGGGACAGGAAGAGG
>DASSOW010000048.1:0-2510 GCA_035700175.1 Gemmatimonadales bacterium
GGTTGAGAGGCACAGGGCCGGCGCCGCTCTGCCAGGTGAGCCCCGAACCCTCACGACCGAGCACCAGGTCACTCAACGCAAACGCCTTTGCGCCGGGCACCACGGTGCCAACCCGCTCGATGGCGCCGCCTGCGTCGAGACTGTCCTGCGTCACCATCAGCCGCACGTTCCACGTGCCCGGCGCGAGGGAGAGTCGTTCAACGCCGAAGAGGAATTGGTCCTTGCCGAGCGCCGGCTTGGCGTAAAAGCGCCGCGTGGTATCAATGCGGGCAATGTCGCCCCCGGCATTAGTTGCGATCACCCGGAGCGAGACTGGATACCCCGTGCCGCCATCCGGCAGCGGCTCGCCCTGAAGACGGTCACCCGACAGGGCAAACACGACCAGCACCTGCCCTGGCTCCCCCACGGCGTAGAACTGCGCGCTGGGCCTGAGCTGGTGCTTGAAGACCGGCCGGAACTCGTCGGTGGAAAGCCCGATCTGGATGTTGTGCCAGCCCTCACGAATGAGCTGCTGCAGCATCAGCCGGCCGCTGTTGTCAGTCAGGTGCATCTTCAAGAACTGGTAGCGCATGTCGAGCGCCATCCGCGAACCCAGGACGTCGCCAATGAGCGGCAACATTTCCACCAGCGTCGTTGGCGCCTGCGTGCCCAAGGCCATACTGCCGCAGAAATGGAAGATCAGCGTGCCACTCGGCGTCAGATATTTCCAGCTCTCGTCCGGATGCGTCATCGTTTGACGCCCGTGATACGCGGCGCGCTGATCCGGCTCGCCATGGCGCATGTAGATGATGCCTCGGTCATCCACCTGCCGTTTGCCGCGCCAGGTGGCGGCGTAGCGGCCTGGCTCGAACAGTGCCACGTCAAGCGGTATTGCTGACATCACCGCCAAGTTGCCCGACGCGGTCACGGCTTTCCTGTACGGGTTAGGAGCGCAGTCCGCGCCGCTGCTCTGCGTCGTACCTTCGGCCCGGGCACTCAACTGGAAATGCTCGAACACATACCGCCAGCGCCGCACATGCTCGGCCAGTCGCTCACCCGGCGCGCGGAGATCTTCCGCATCGCGCTTGGCCCAGAACCCGCGCACGAAATTGCCCACGCTGCCAGCAGGCGCGGCGTCGAACGCTGCCAGCTCCTCGGGTGTGGCCACCCAGGCCACGTCCCGCCGGTAGCTCTCGCGCCCGAGGGGCGTCTGCACGTTGGCGCCGCGATAGTATGCCGTGGTCGCCGGGCCTATATCACCATGCACATAGAGCGACCGCGCCTGCTCCAGCAGGCCGAGGCCGGAATCGCCGCCCAGCTCGACGTAGTGGCGAAAGGCATCCAGCGCCGAGTCGGTCTGGTGCAGGTTGCGGTAGACGCGCCCCAGGGCGAGCCAGGGCGAGGCCGCGGTGTTGGCCCGCGCGGCGCGGCGCACGGCGCGCACTGTCTCGTCGTTGAGGGATCGTTCGCCGAAGGGCAACAGGATGTCACCCAGCAGCTGGGCCGCCAGGTCGAATGAAGAGTCAGCTTCCAGTGCCTTGCCCAGCGCGTGCAATGCCGCGTCGTGATAGTAGACCCCGGCACCCGCGTGCATGCTGGCTTTCACCACCGCATCCACGCTGTCGAGCACAAGATCCGCGATCGCCAGCCCATACCAGGGCCAGGGCCAGTCATCGGGCGCGCGATATACTGCCTCATCAAACAACGCCTGCGCCCGGTCGAGCGGTGCGCGATCAGCGGAGATCTGCCCCACGCGGAGCTGGGCCAGCGCCGCCTGCATCAACAAGAATGCATCGGACTTGTCGCGGTTGAGGACGGTGCGTTCGGTGCTTGCCATGACCGCGGCTGAATCGGCGCTGGCGATCTGGGCGACCGAATCATGCAGGGCGGCGAGGTGGAGGCGCGCGGTCGGGGCCTGGGCCTGCAGGATGGGCAGGATGGGCGAGATGGGCAGGATGGACAGGAGCCACAGCCACCGGCAACGGTGCATGAAGGCCTCCAGGGGACGGCGGGATACAGGCGGGGACGATGGAGAGATGGATAGTTGGACAGTGAAGGCGGCAGCGGCAGATGCTGCGATCTTACCAGGCCACTGTAGAGGCGGCCTGCGGCCGCACCACTGACATCCCGATCTCCTCTCGCCACATCCCACCGCCATCCCGATTCGAGTGGGGCGGCCGCAGGCCGCCCCTACACGGGCCTGTTGAGATCCCGACGCCTGCGGAACCCGCTGTCCGCCTATTCGAGCAGATACTCCACCGTACTCACCACCCTCAGCGTTTTCTCCACCTGGCTCTCTTCCTGGATCCCGTTGGCCTGGTCCCTCGGCAGGATCTCGAAAACACCCTGGTTGGCGCGGCGGATGCCGCCCACGCGGGTCTTCGAGTCGCGGGCAAACTGTTCCGCCGCGTCCCGCGCGCGCGAGGTGGCCTCGGCGATCATCGCCGGCTTGAACTCGTTGAGCTTGGTGAAGATGAAGCTGGGACCCGTGGCGGCATACTCGCCCCCCGAGGAGAACACCACGCCGGCTT
>DASSOW010000049.1:0-5281 GCA_035700175.1 Gemmatimonadales bacterium
GATGGCTCCGGGGCGAGGCGCCCTCCGGCGCGGCAGAATGCGGCGGCGACCCGCTGGCTTATGTCGCCTGCCAGGACGGCTACATGGTGCAGGTGGGCAGTCCCGGCATCAATCCGCCCAATCTCGCCTCGATTCAGGAGCTGTCGGCCGGTCTCTACCGGGTGGCCGACCATGGTCCGCTGCCCACCGCCGAGGTGTGGATTGACGACATCCGGGTGACGGAGCCGGTCTCCAAGATCGGCAAGGCCTACGCGCTCGACGCTCGGCTCTCCGCCTCGGATGTCGGCGACTTCAACGTCTCGCTGATCGGGCAGGATGGGCAGTTCCGCCAGATCGGGCAGGCACCCAGCTTCCGCACCAGCAACACCGTCAGGTTTGGCGGCAATGTGCGGCTGGACCGATTCCTCCCGGCATCGCTGGGGCTCGCCATGCCGGCCAGCATGTCGCTTACCCGGATCTCGGTGGATCCGCAGCTGATCAGCGGCACCGACATCCGCGGCGCGGCGCTCGAGGGCCTGCGGAAACCGCACTCGTGGGCTACGAATTACAACATTTCGTTACGCCGCTCGGCGCGGGGCCAGGACTGGCTGGTGCGCGGGCTGGTGGATCCCCTGGCCGTCACCGCATCGTTCGCGCAGGGACTGGCGCAGACCGAGCTCAGCCACGCCGAGAACAGCAGCACCAATTTTGTGGCGTCGTACAACCTGGTCCTGGGGCGCAGCGGCCCGGTGCTCGACCTGCGCGGGATCCTGCCCGGCTTCCTGCGGAAATCCGAGGCAGGGAAGGCGCTGGCCAAGGCGCGCTTCAGCCTCGCGCCGACCAGTGTCCGCCTCTCCAGCGGCCTGGTGCGGGACCAGAATGAGCTCACGGCGTACCAGGTACCCATCGTCCGGGACCTGGACACGACCCTGGTCCCGACCTTCTCGCTGAACCATGTGTGGCGCAACACCGCCGGCGTGACCTGGCAGCCCCTTGGCATGCTGACGCTGAGCGCGGATCTCAGCAGCTCGCGCGACCTCAGGCACTACTCCGACTCGACCGAGATCGGCCGGCTTGCGTCGCTGTCACGGCGGAGCTTCCTCGGCATGGATGTGGGTGTGGAGCGGGACCGGCAGTTCGGCACCTCGGCCACGCTCACCCCGGTCATCTCGAGCTGGCTCCGGCCGCGGTTCATTCACCGGTCCGGCTTCACGCTGTCGCGGTACCTGACCAGCCGTCCGCCGATCCAGGTCGGGGGCGACACGGTGGGCGCGTTCGTGCTGCCCCAGACGCTGAACAACAGCCGCAGTGACGAGATCGGTGCCTCGGTGGACCTGAGCCGGCTGATGCATGGAATCGCCGGCGACTCCTCGGGCATCAGCAAGGTCTTTGCGCGGGTGCGGCCGGTGGACGTGAGTTCCCGCCGCGTGCTCTCGTCGAGTTTTGACCTTGCGGCGTTCGATCCGACCCTGAGCTACCAGTTTGCCCTGGGCGGCCTCAATGATTTCCTCCAGCAGTACGGCACCCGTGCCATTGGCGCTTCGGATCTCACCGTCCGCACGGTGACCAGCGGCGCCGACCTGCCGCTGGGTGTCTCCTTTGCGCTGAGCTACAGCGAGACGGACGCGACCAGGTACCAGCGCATCACCGGTGCGACCCAGCCACTGGTCTCGAGGCAGACCGAGTGGCCGGCCGGCAACGTGCGCTGGTCGCAGACCTTCACCAGTGGCCCGATCACCCTGCTCGCCCTGGGTACCACCTTCCGCCGGCGCAGCGGCCTCAGTGAGCAGCCGGCCGGTGACGCCGAGACCGCGCGCAATTCCACGACGTCGACGTCGCTGTCGCCTGACCTGCAGCTTGGCTTCCGGAACGGCATGAACCTGTCCGCCAGCATGTCGAGCGTGAACCAGCGCGACGAGCGCAACGGCACCTCGACGCTGCTGGACCAGAGCAACTTCCTCGCGACGCTGTCGTACTCATTCCGCATGCCCGAGACCTTTGGCCGGTCGCGCAAGCGGGTCAATTCCACCCTGCAGGCGCGAACTGATCACAGCACCACCTGCCTGATCAGCCAGGCAGAGACCGATTGCGTCCAGGTGAGTGACACCAGGAACCGGGCCATCAGCGCCCAGTTCAGCACCGACCTCGGCAACCTCCTCACGGGTGCGTTCGAGTTCGGCTACCTTCTGAATGCGGCGGAACACCTGAACCGCCGCCTGTCGACCATCTACATGACCATCAGCTTCCGGCTGGCCCTGTACGCAGGAGACCTGCGATGAACGCGGTACGACACCCGGGCGTCCTGCTCGCCTGCCTCCTCCTGGCCGGCGCACTGGGCTGCGGCAAGGAAAAGCTGGCGGAACCGCGACCCTTTGACGCCGAGGCAGCGCTCGCCTACGCCGGGGCGCAGGTGGCGTTCGGGCCCCGCATTCCTGGCACCGAGGGGCACGCGGCGCAGGCGCGGTGGCTGGACAGCCTCCTTTCCGCCCGCGCGGATACGCTGGTGGTGCAGCGCTGGACCCACGTGGACGTGCGAGGCGATTCGCTTGAGCTCACCAATTTCCTGGCGCGCTTCAATCCCGGCGCCACGGAGCGGGTGCTCTTCCTGGCTCACTGGGACACACGGCCGCGGTCGGATGGCACTCGCGCACTGCCGGCAGACAGCGCCAAGCCAGTGCCGGGCGCCAATGACGGCGGGTCGGGCGTCGCTGTGTTGCTCGGCGTGGCCGATGCGCTCAAGGCAGCGCCGCCCAAGGTGGGCGTAGACCTGCTGTTCGTGGACGGCGAGGACTACGGTGACTTCTTCACCGAGCGAAACGACGTCCTGATCGGCAGCCGGTACTACGGCGCGCACCAGGTGGGGCCCAAGCCACTCTACGCCGTGCTCTTCGACATGGTGGGCGACAAGAACCTGCGGATCTCGCAGGAAGGCAATTCGATGATCGGCGCCGGGGAGGTGGTAGACCTGGTCTGGGACACCGCGCGGAAGCTCGGCTACGGGGCCATCTTCGTGCCGTTCGAGAACATCACGCTCACCGATGATCACGTCGAGCTGCAGCAGGCCGGTATCCGGGCCATCGATGTGGTGGACTTCGATTATCCCTACTGGCACACGCCCAACGACACCATGGACAAGATCAGCGCGCAGAGCCTGGGGATCGTGGGCCGGCTGGCGCTGGCGCTGGTGGCGAGGGAGGAGCCTCGTTGAGAGACCAACTCAACAGGCGTGTGTAGGGGCGGCCTGCGGCCGCCCCACTGACATCCCGATCTCATCAGGCCGTATCCCACCGGCATCGCGATTCAAGTGGGGCGGCCGCAGGCCGCCCCTACACGGGCCTGGCGAGATCGCGCGTTATCTGATGCTCCCCGCGTTTTTTGTATCCCATCATCCGGCCCCTCGCACCGCACATTGCGGGCATGTCCCCCGAATATCGTTCCGTCCTCCTCCTCGCCGGACTCGCGGTGGTCGGCCAGGCGGTGCGCTGTGCGCTGCTTGATCCCGGCGAGGCGCCCGGTGCCGTCACCGTCCTGGGTGACGCCGACTCAGCGTCGCCCCTCGCGCACCGCGACAGTTCGCGCCTCGCCGGCCAGCCCCTGAAGGAAGGTGAGCTGATCGACCTGGACCGCGCTACCGCAGCTGAAATTGCGCGCCTTCCCGGCATCGGTCCCGATCTCGCCCGCCGCATCGTGGATGATCGCAACGCTCATGGAAGCTTCGGCAGTGTGGCGGCGCTCGACGCCTTGCCGGGCGTCGGTCCCGGGCTGCTCAAGCGGCTCGATGGCCACGTCAGTTTTTCGGGTCCGATCCGGCCCGGCAGCGCCGCCGTGGCAGGCCCCGGAAGTACCGCACCTGTTGGCCTTAACTCTGCTACAGCCAATGATTTGGCCACGCTCCCCGGGCTGGGACCGGGGCGGGCTGCAGCAATTGTGGCGTATCGCCAGTCGCATGGGCCGTTTGCGAGCATCGAGGCCCTGACCGCGGTCCCCGGCATTGGCCCGGCAACCGTGGTCAAGTTGCGGCCCTTCTTGGAGATACGCTGACGCGCGGCAAGGCTGTGGCGCGTGGCCCACGGTTGGCTATCCATGCGGTCCTCTCGGAATCACTTTATCCCTGAACGTCGGAATACGATGGCAACTGCGGCGGCGCAGCAGAGTGACCGGTTGGCACAGGTCCTGGTCCAGGAAGGGCTGCTCACGCGTGAGCAACTCGTCCAGGCCCAGACCGAGCAGCGTGCCTCCAAGTGCCGCCTCCCCTATGCGGTGGTGAAGCTGGGGATGGCCTCGGAGATCGAGGTCACCAAGCTGCTGGCCCGCCAGTACCGGATGCCGGCGGTGGACCTCCAGCGCTTCGAGGTGGATGCGCGAATCCTCAAGCTGATTCCGGCCGACGTGGCCCAGAAGCACGTGGTGGTGCCACTCAAGCGGGAAGGGCGCACGCTGACGGTCGCGCTGGCCGACCCGACCGATATCGGCCTGCTCGAGGACCTGAAGTTCATCACCCGGTACGACCTGTTTCCGGTGCTGGCCGGGGAGTTCACGCTCCGCAGCCTGATCGAGAAGCACTATGGCAGTGCCGCCGAGCAGCAGTTTGCCGACATCCTCAAGGAGATGGAGCAGGAGGAGGGGGATGTCGAGGTGGTCGCGGAGGAGGAGGAAGAAGCCGCCACCCAGGCGCAAATCGATGACGCGCCCGTGGTCAAGCTGGTGGAAGGCATCCTCAAGAACGCGGTGCAGCGCGGGGCGAGCGACATTCACATCGAGCCATTTGAGCATGAAATCCGGGTGCGGTACCGCATTGACGGCGCGCTGCAGGAGATCATGAAGCCGCCGTTCAAGATGAAGGCGGCACTCACGAGCCGGGTGAAGATCCTCTCGCACCTGAACATCGCCGAGCGCCGGGTGCCGCAGGACGGCCGGCTCAAGCTCAAGATGGGCACGCGGGTCATCGACTTTCGTGTGTCGACGCTGCCGGTGCTGTTCGGCGAGAAGATCGTGCTCCGTATCCTGGACAAGGGCAACCTGACGCTGGACCTCCAGAAGTTCGGGTTCGAGCCCAAGGCGGAAGCGGACCTGATGAAGGCGATCCTCAACCCCTACGGCATGGTGCTGGTGACCGGGCCGACCGGCTCGGGCAAGACGACGACGCTGTACAGCTGCCTCCAGCGGATCAACACGGAGGAAGTGAACATCATGACCGCTGAGGACCCGGTGGAGTACAACCTCCACGGCATCAACCAGGTCCTGGTGCGGAACGAGATCGGGCTGACATTCGCTGCGGCGCTCAAGGCGTTCCTGCGACAGG
>DASSOW010000050.1:0-14123 GCA_035700175.1 Gemmatimonadales bacterium
GTCGGCAACGTCGTCCCAAGGGGTTCTGGTAACGCGGGCGGCGAAGTGGATGGGTAGCTGCCCGGATGCGATTGCCCAGCGCAGAAAGCGACGCATCTGCCAGCGCAAATTGTGTCCGCTTTGGCGTCTGCCACGCCCTCGAGTGAGCGCCACCTCAAAGGCGCGGTCTGGAAGGGTCTGCAGCTGGCCAGCTGTGACCCGATTCGCTCCTGCCATGAGCTGCTCGTCTCCGCAGTAGTCCGGAAGGTCCAGGGCGTAGCGAGTCCCTGTGCGCACAGGGGGAAGGCTTCCCGGATACGTCCCGGCCGCAGCCCGGAGGGCATCCGCAAGCGTAGCACCCTCGGGAACCCCCCAGCCGTACACCGCCCAAACTCGCTTGCCTTGGGCCGGGTCGATGGCCTTTGCTGCCTCGCCTCTTTCCGCCCAGTACCGACGCGCCGCATCCAAGCTCGGCTGCGATAGGTGCTCAGCACTCGGCTGGCGCAGAATGTCGGAGTTCGTGCCCGACAGGCCCGCCAACCAGGCATCAATAATCGCGTTCTTCGCCTTCTGCAGGGTAGCCGCATGGGGCGTGCTCATGGCCTCACCTCGGTGTAGTAGCACCGCGAGACTACCCGGGTGGGCCTTCTGTTCACAGAAACGCTTGGCAGGACAAGAGATTTCGACACGGAAGAGAAGTATGGTAGCGTGGAAGCTGACTGAAGATGAAGAACTGACGTAACCGCCTCTCTACTACACCTCAGGCGCAGGTCGCAGAACCGCAGCGAATTAGCGAAATGCGCGGCAGGCTGGAGAAGGCGCTTGGTTACCAAACTGCTACGGCCGGCGCTGCGCATAGGCGGTCACTTAAATGGGTCGGTTGCTTGGCGCTGACACCACGAAGGCAGCAGGTCCGAGTGTGGTTCGTCGGAGGGTAGGGAACTCAGAAATGCAGCGCGCGTAGCGGGCGCCAAGGCGCTTGCGGCAATTCGCCATCGCCTGCCGTCATGCCACGGCCACCCGTAGAGGCGACGAAAACGAGCGATTTTCAGACGCTCCTGGAGTCGGTGCGCTGAGATCTCCAGCACTCTGGCCGCTTCGGCCAGGCTGAGCCACGCTCCTTCCTCGATTCCTTGAGCTGGACGGCACTTCGCCAGGCGCGCGGCGAGGTGATGTTCTGCCATTTCTTTCACTCTTGTCACTCTCGCGGGTGATCCAGACAGGCGGCGGAGCTGTGCCGCGATACTCATCTTGGGATAGCGCTTGGACATCGCGTTTGACGCGATCTCCTTTGCCACTGTAGCAATGGGTGGGGACTTGGGATTGGACATGGGACTGATCTGATTGGGAGGCGAGTGGTAGTGCGGGAGGACATCTGCGACGCGATTGCTTTGGTTCTAGATAGACAGTTTCGACGGGAGCGGGCGGATCTCAAGTGTGGCTAGCCCAGCGGCGAGCGATAGTGCCACAACACGCGAGTCGCGATTCGGCACTTACGTCATCCGCGCCAGCCCGGCTTGGTCTTCACGTCAGGCAGTCGCACCGCATCTGGAGTGAGCAGCCACTCGGTCCCCTCAGCGGCGTCCTCAGCGACGAGCTCCTCCAGCTTTTCTCTCGCCGCCGTCTGGAGGAGAGCTGCCGCAGATGGGATTGCCAGGCCCAAGCGTTGGCCCTGCAACAGCGAGCTCACGAGCCCAACCGCCTGCTTCGAGACCTTTAGCAGGTAGCCCCAATCCTTCCATGCATCCGACTCCCTCGCTAACAGTTGCGCTAGCAGCTCACGCTGCTCTCCGTCGGTCAGAGCTGGCATTACCATGAGAGTGCCAAGGCGACTCACCAACTCGGGTGAATACCCCTGTCGCTGGATATCGATCGGCGCGGGCGGCGTGGCCGGTGGAGGCTCGGGCTCGAGGCTATCCAGCCGTGCCGTCATAATTACGAGTGAATGAGCACAAGAAAAGGAGTCTCGGGCGTGTTCGCTCCCTTGGGAGCTGAAAGGCACGTTTGCGCCGGATAGCACTGGTAGCACGCTGGTCTGCTTACTGCGGGTGAACTCACGCCCAGATCCGGTCCTGCGCCGGAAGGCCATCGAATCCATGCCGTCGAGCACAATGACCGCCCCTGCCTCTGCCAGCGTGAGGTCGGAGCCGGCTTCCTGATACAGGGCGAGCACCTCGTCTGCAAGCGATCGCCCCCACCACGCGGAACCTTCGCTGAGCTCCTGCAGATCTACCACGACAGATGGTATCACTGGACGGCTACCTGCGCCCATTCCTAGTGCCACTCGCTTCAATGCCTCGCTGAGCGCGCGCGCGACGGCCGTCTTGCCGGTTCCGGTTGGTCCGATCAGAGTGATTACGGTGTGCCGTCGGTTTGCTAGCCACTGCGCCCCAATCGTCGAAAGGCGACTGATCAGCCCATCGCCAACTATGCGTTCCCGGAGCGCCTCGGAGAGCAGGCGGCGAGCGGCAAACACCTGGTCTCGCTCCCAGGTCGCCGGGGCCATCTCCTTTGGCTGCTCAGCGATTGGCGTCAGCTCGAGATGTCGAGCGAGCGGCTTGTCTGTGGAGGCTCGGTGGCTTGGGCGAGCGGAGTCGATGCGATGACCCATTTTGTCAAAGTGTCGCGCAATGCATTCGGCCCAGCTGTTGCCGGCACGCACGGCGGCGGCGCACCGGGCGCAGGCGACGCGGCGACGATCGAGTCGGGCTGGCCGACCGGGTTGCCCGCAGGCTCCGCACAGTCGGCTCGCCTTGGCAACTAGAGCATCGGCCTCGGCAAGTCCCGCTCGGCTGCCGCCCTCGATGGCCGGCTGGTACCGAACTAGCAGCCCGCCGTTCGACTTCTCAGAGCAGAACCATACGGTCAAATCTAGATCCCACAACGGTTTGAGTGCCTCGAACCAGGCCGGAGGGACCTGACCTCGGATATCGTCCAGGGCCAGGCCCGGCACTGTGGGCCACAGTTCGAATTGCGGATCGATGTCTGGTGACTGCCAGTGAGTAGTCATATGGTCACGGTACGGCGGATACGCGGCTCCTTCCAACCGCGACCCGCGATCGGCGTTTGGAGCTGCCGAACGTGCAAATCATGTGGAAACTGGCATTTGCCGCCTTGAATCAGAAGAAATCATGCACCGAGAGGCCCAGCATCCGCATCATTTCCTCGGGATCGCCAGTGTATCCGGAGTCCTCCTCGTACGGCTGCACGTATTCGCGGTAGTACTCGTCCTCCAACTCGCGATACCGACGGTTGAAGAAGATCGCGAGTTCGGTTAGGGCGTGTTGTTCGAGCGTGGCAAGTGTGGCGGTAACACCGGCGCGGTCGATGCCCCCCTGAATGCCGTCGAACGAGCTGTCCTTCGCCGCCTGCGCGGATGCTTGCCGGAGGCGGCCAAGCAGGGTGTCGAGCACCTCGTACGGAGGGTGGCTGCCACCTTGGTCAAAAGCTTCATGCCAGAGGAGCCGAGCGATAGTTGCACCGAACTCGCAGGCATCCCGGCTTACCTCTATCGTCCCGACTCCCCTGCGGCCCCAGATATCGACATGGAACCAGGGGAACGCAGTCATGTCGCTGGTAATGACTGTGACGAGCGAGCCTGCTTCAGACGCGACCCAAGCGCGAAGATTTGGCGCCCGATTCCAATGCTCTCGATCCACATAGACGGTCAGGCGGAGTTCCAGCACGCGAACCTCCGATCAGAGTGGGTGGAAGTGGCGCCTATCTCAGCTACTTGGAGGGGGCGTGCGAGTTCATGAGGTGAATCGACTGCTTCCTTGTCTGGGCCTCAGATCCCGATGGACCAGGAGCGAGGATAAGCCTGCCGGTCCCCCGCAGTTCTGCGATCCTTCGCGCGTGGTCCGCCGAAATCGGCCTGCCGGGCGCCGAGTCGATCGCGTGTGGCAGCAGCCGGTAGTGTCCCACGTCGGCCACCCAGGCGAACACCCACCACGGGAATCGCGGACGGATCCATTGCGAGCGCTTCTGCATTCGCGTGAAGAGAATGTCAGCCGCATGGCCGTCGTGTGCCGGCAGCGCACGCACTTGCGCAATCAGCTCGGTCAGGCAGTCGATCAGCTCGGCGGTACGGCGCGACATGCTCGGAATCGGTGCGATGGTCTTCGTCAGGCGATCCACCTCGGCCTGCAGCCGGCGCTGCTCGCGCGCAAGCCGGACATCCAGGTCCAGTGTGATGTACTCCTCGGGCGTCCAGAGATATGCGTAGCGCATCGTCGCCTCCGTTGGAGAGGGAAGGGAACGACGCGAGAGTACCGGCGGGGTCTGCATCAATCCAATCGCGAGACCAACCACCCAGCCAACCGAGGTGCGACATTTGGAGCTTGCGCTCAGACCTGCGGGCTCGGCATCCTGAGGCATCTCACTCCGTTGCTCATGCCTCATGCCCAGCCCACATCACACTGTGCCGCCACGCACCGACGCGGTTGGACACCCTCCCTTTCCAATTGGAGCAGCGTGTTTGTCTCTGGTGAGCGCCTGCATGGGGCTGGTAGGCATCCCACTCGCCGCCCTCACACCCTCGCTAGGTCTTGCGCCAGCGATGCCAGCTGTCTGGGGCACTTGGCTGGGGCGCATCGGGTGTGGGGCTCTGCTGCTGGCGATACCGCTCATGCTCGTCGGCGGGCTCCTGTTTGCCAGCTGGAACCTGCGTGAATTTCGCCAGCTTGAGCGAGAGGAGAGGCAAACTCGGTAGAGTCTGACGGCAGCCGATGTTGCCGCACTTCTGCCGGCTCACAGTGCTTTACGATGGGCCGAGCCGGCTGTCAACGCCGGTAGGAATTGCACACTTTCACCGCCTGGAAGCGCAGACGGCAACGGCGGCCGAAAATGTCGCACTTTCGGCGGCTGAGAATGTCGCACTTCGAGGGGACGAGCCTCAGGACGTCTGGGCCCCCGTCGGTGACGTGGGTGTCCCGCCGCACCCTGGGACCAAACCTTCGGAGCGGGCCAGCGAGCCAGTGACATAGGCCGGCCTATATCCACTGGGCCGCACCCTGTCCGGGAGGAGAGATGTGATTTTGGGGTTTGGTCGAGCATCGGCTACTCTGCGATACCCGGTGACGGTGGGGACCGGCCGCGTTGGGAAGAAGGGTGGAAATGGCATTTTGGGGTCTGCGCCTGCCTCATGCACTGTACTTGGAGAGCCTTTCGAAGTGATTCCCCGCGAGAGCGGGGGTAGACCGACGAGCGGAAGGAGCGCTCAAGAAAGCATGCCACGAAGCATGCTCCATTCCCCGCGAGAGCGGGGGTAGACCGACGAGCGGCAGCAGCGCTCAAGAAAGCATGCCACGAAGCATGCTCCATTCCCCGCGAAAGCGGGGGTAGACCGGTGAAGTGAGTGAATGAGTGATGCAGATGAAAAGGCAAGCGCGGGTGGGGCGGCAGTATCGCTCTGCCCCAGTTGTGCTATACCGAGGTGCCCGCGCGACACTCCGTCCAGGTGAGCATCAGCTCAGCCCCGCCTGTTCGGCCCGTTGGCCCGATGGGGTACGTGGCGGACGGCACCTCGTGGCAACGGCGGCTGGAGGAAGACCACCGGCTCGCAATTTTGGGGAAACGGCTTCTCTGGCGGGAAGGCAAGGAGGCCGACCCCGACCACTCGGCGGGGAAGGTGGCCAGGGTCTTCCTCATGGCGTGGCAGAGGGCGCAGGCGGACGCCGGACAGTAGCTTCCGGCCCGAAACGGTGGAGGCACGCGAGCTGCTAACCCAGTCGATTGGACGTGTGGCCCGGCCAGTCTGGGACCACCGCTCCGCCCCGCTGGCGATTGTCACACCCTCGCCTATCTTGAAGAGTCCCAACACAGTGCGTACCGCTGCCCGACCTGCCTCGGCGTGCCCGCCGCAGCCGGAGCCCGGCAGTGTTCGGTGATTCCCCCAGTCTGCGAGCCGCCTGATGGCGAAGCGTCCGTCCAGCCGAAAGAAGTCTGCGAAGTCCACACCCACGAAGAAAAAGGCCAAGGCGCAGGCCGTAGACGCTGACGCCAGGAACTACACCCACCCCGAGGCGACGTCTCCGCTCCGCCCGGATGTGGGAGTGCAGGCCCAGTTCCGGAAGAAGAAGCCGCCCAGGACGTACCGCTACGACAGCTCCCTCAGCCCCGCGCTGGAGTGGGACGAGCAACCGGCCCGGGAGCAGGGCAAGGCGCTCCTAGCTCGCATCCTCGACGCCGGCTCACTCGAAGAGGCCAAGGCAGCCGCCGAGCAGCTCTCCCCCATTCCTCAACTGGGTCGGGAAGGCCGAGCGCCAGGCGTTCGACGTCCCGACGCGGCCGCTCGGGTATACGAGTACCTGCGCCACGCGGGCTCGCCCGCCGTGACTGAGACGATCGTTCCATCGGGCGTCGAGGGCCCGATCACGCCACTATTAGGGGATCGATTCTCGAGAGCGGCCTCCCGCCGCCCGGTACCAAGCGATGCTCTTTCGTGGCGCGCCGGCATCGCAGTCCTTGACCTCCAAGGGTAAAGTGACCCGCGAATCAGCCATCGATGAAGTTGGTGCTTTCCGTCCTGCCGTGCGACCACGCGGATCGGCTGGAGCGAAGTCTTCGATGATCGGGTCGAGTTTCTTCAGGCGCGATATCACTGCTGAAATGCTGTGCGCGATGGGCTATCTCCTCGGCGCCTGACACCTAACGCGGGATTATCAGTGATCATCGCGGATTCGCGCCAGGCGCAAGGCGTTCAGAGTGACCGCCAGCGAGCCGCCCATGTCGCCGACGAGTACTGCCACGGCCAGACTGACGACTCCCATGACAGCGCCGACAGCCAGCACCAGCTTTGCCCCAAGGGCGAATGCAATATTAAACCGGATGATCCGGCGGGCCCTCCGTGCCAGGTGCACGGCATAGGGCAGCTTGGTCAGCTCATCTGCCATCAAGGCGACATCGGCCGTCTCGATCGTGGCTGGCGACCCGGCGGCGCCCATGGCAATGCCCACCGACGCCTCAGCCAGGGCCGGCGCGTCGTTCACTCCGTCTCCTGCCATGCCGGTTGTGCCATACCGCATCCGAAGCTCACGTACCGCATCGATCTTGTCTGACGGGAGGAGACGACATCGGGCGTCATCAACCCCCGTCAGCTGGGCAACGGGATGCGCGGCGGCGGCGGTGTCACCGGTCAGCAGCACAATGGGCCGGACGCCGAGCTGGTGAAGTCTCGCGATGGTCGCCGCGGCCTCAGGGCGGAGCTGATCGCGAAGTGTAATCTTCCCGCTGCCCGCTTCACCCGCATCAGCGTAGACGACCGTGCTTCCAGGTTCCCCCTCATTCCAGCGGGCCGCCAAGCTGCGGCCGACCAGTCTCTCCGTTCCCACCGTGAGCTCTAGGCCGTGCGCCACTCCACGCACCCCCTGGCCCGGCACCGAGATGAAACACTGAACTTCGCCCGCCGGTGTCATGCCATACGTCTGTCCCCACCGGCTGAAGGCCTCGCCGACCGGATGCTCCGAGCGGCTCTCCAGCGTGATGATGGCGCGCAGCAGGCGTTCGGCGTCGCGCGCGTCGGTTTCGAAGGCGGTCACCTCCAGACGGCCGGTCGTCAGCGTGCCAGTCTTGTCCACTGCCAGCGCCCGGATCGCGCCCAGGGTTTCGAGATGTTCGCCGCCCTTGATCAGCACCCCGTGCCGCGCCGCGCTGGTGAGCGCGCTCACCACGGTCACCGGCGTGGCGATGACCAGGGCACAGGGACAGGCGATGACCAGGAGTGTGATTCCTCGAACGAACCAGTCGAGGCCCGATCCGAATCCGAAGAGTGGCGGGGCGGCGATGACGAGCACGGCGAGCACAGTGACAACCGGGGTGTAGACGCGTGCGAACTGCTTCACGAACAGCTCGACTGGCGCCCGGCGGCTCTCTGATTGCCGGACGAGTTCCACGATCCGTGCGAGCGTGCTATGCGCCGCATCGGCGGTCACCGTCACGTCCAGGGTTCCGTCGGTGTTCAGGGTGCCACCGAATACCGCGTCTCCCGCTGCCTTGCCTTGAGGCAGGGCCTCGCCGGTGATCGTCGCTTCGTTGACCGCCGACACGCCGGAAACCACCTGTCCATCCACCGGGATGCGGTCCCCGGGCCGGATCCGGACGATATCGTGTATCCGGAGCTCAGCCGCCGGTACCGTTGCCAGCGATCCATCGGAAGCGACGCGCTCTGCGGTTTCGGGCGCCAGCTCGAGCAGGTGGGCGAGCGAGCGCCGTCCCCGGTCCACCGAATATCGCTCCAGCAGCTCCGCCAGGGAGAACAGGAAGGCGAGCGTTGCCGCTTCGAACGCCTCGCCGATCAGCAGAGCCGCAAGCAACGCAGCGGACATGAGGAAGTTCATGTCCAGACGGAGCGAGCGAACCGCTCGGAGGCCCGCGCCGAAGAAGTTGGCGCCTCCAGTGATCGCCGCCGCAGTGTAGAGAAGACCCGCGGGATCGATCCGGATCGCGAGCCAGCCAGCGTGGTCCGGCGCACCGGCAAGTCGGCTCACGATCAGGCCGGCGGCCCAGAAGGCACCTGCGAGGTACGTTCGCCGGGCGAACAGGGAGCGCCATGGTGAGGTCGCGGAAGGCATCAGACCACGTGGTCCGGGGCGAGCCGGCATCGCGCCGCGTCCTCGGCGCGTTCGATCTGCAAGGTGGTGTGCTCGATGCCGAATCGGTTGTGGAGCTCGCTACACACTCGGGCGATGAACCGGCCGTCGTCTTCCACCACCGGCCTCACGAGATGTGCAGTCAACGCGACCTCAGTCGTGCTCATTCCCCAGATATGCAGATCGTGGACGGCGGTGACGCCGGGAAGCGTTCGCAGAAAACTTTCCACTGCCTCGGCGTCGGTCCCTTCGGGGACCGCGTCGAGCGCGAGATTCACCGAGTCTCGCAGCAACCCCCACGTACCGATCAAGATGACGGCGACGATCAGCAGGCTGATGGCCGGATCCACCCAGCTCCAGCCGGTCGCCGACATGACGAGCCCCGCGACCACCACGCCGGCTGAAACACCCGCATCGGCGGCCATGTGGAGAAAGGCGCCCTTGATGTTGAGGTCGCCCTTGCTCCCGCGGACGAAGAGGAGTGCCGTCGCGGTGTTGATTGCGATCCCCGTCGCCGCGCCCCAGACTACCACCTCGGCGCTGACCGGCGCCGGGGCGGCGAACCGCTGCACTGCTTCCCAGGCGATGGCGCCAATCGCGATCAGTAGCAGGACCGCGTTCAGCAGTGCGGCGAGGACCGATGACCGCCTGAGGCCGTACGTCCGCCTCCGGGTCGGGCGCCGGCGGGAGAGCACGCTCGCCCCCCACGCCAGGGCCAGTCCGGCCACGTCGCTCAAGTTATGGCCGGCGTCCGCGATGAGCGCGAGCGAGCCGGCTCGAACGCCGAAGGCCGCCTCCACCAGTACGAAGGCGAGATTAAGCCCGATGCCGATGGCGAACGCCTTCCCATGGCTGGACCCGTGGTGCTCATGCTGGTGCGCCACCCGGCGTTCCTCCTTGAATGGCGGCGGTCCCCTGCTCTGACGTGCGAATGCGGACGGCGGAGGCCAGCGGCCAGACGAAGATCTTGCCATCTCCATGACGTCCAGTATGAGCGGCCTGCGTGATCGTTTCGACGACCCTGCCAGCCGTGTCGCGTCCGGCGACGACCACCTCGACCCGGAGTTTCTCCGAATACTCGGCGAGCCCCGTGTCTGGTGGCGGGCCCTCCGCGCCGCCAGCCGGTGCGAGGCGGCCCCAGCCATACCCCCGGCACTCCGATACGGTCAGGCCGCCAAATCCGGCTACATGCTGCAGCGCGGCGCTGACGGCGTCCAGCTTGAAGGGCTGGATCACGGCATGAACCATCCAGAGATCGTCATTCATCGTAACCTCGGTCAATCCTGGGCACGCGGGCCCTCGAACCACCCGTACAGCGAGGGCAGGAGGAGCAAGGTCAGGGCGGTGGACGTCAGCAGGCCGCCGACCACCACCGCCGCCAGCGGACGTTGTACCTCCGAGCCCGCCCCGCTCGAAAACAGGAGCGGCAGCAGGCCGAGAATGGCCACCGTCGCCGTCATGAGGACGGGCCTGAGCCGAAGCACGGTGCCGCGGTACACCGCTTCGGTGAGGTCCAGCCCTTCTCGCCTGAGCGAATTGATATAGCTCACCAGAACGACGCCGTTCAGCACCGCCACGCCGAAGAGCGCGATGAACCCCACCGAGGCCGGCACCGAAAGGTACTGCCGGGAGATGAGCAGCCCCAGGATACCGCCGATCATCGCGAACGGAACGTTGAGGATGATGAGCGCCGCCTGCCGCAGCGAGCCGAAACTTGCAAACAGCAGCAGGTAGATCAGCGCGATCGTGATCGGAACGATGATGGCGAGCCGCCGCATTGCCCGCTGCTGGTTCTCGAATTGGCCCCCCCAGGTTATGAAGTATCCTGGAGGCAGGTCGACCTTTGCCGAGATGGCCTGCTTCGCTTCGGTGACAAAGCCGCCCATGTCCCGGCCCCGGACGTTGAGCTGAACCACGATGCGACGGTGTCCGTTCTCATGGCTGATCTGCTTCGGGCCGGTGACGACGCGGATGCCGGTCAGCTGGCGCAGCGGAATGCGCACGCTTTCGTCGGGGCTCGGGACCAGCAGGCTGCCAATGGATGCGGCGTCGTCCCGGAAGGGCTCCTGCATGCGGACATTGATGTCGAACCGGCGCACGCCCTCGAAGACCTGGGCCACATTCTCGCCGCCCACGGCGGTCTCGATCACCTCCTGAACGTCGTCCACGTTGATGCCGTACCGGGCGATAGCCGGCCGATCGATCCGGATTTGCAGCTGAGGCTGTCCTGTGACCTGCTCCACCTGCACATCCTCCGCGCCCACAATTCCCGACACCACGCGCTCGATCTCGGCCGCCTTCGTCACCAACGCATCCAGATCGTCGCCGAAGAGCTGAACGGCGAGCTGAGCCTTGACGCCGCTCAGCAGCTCGTCCACGCGCAGCGCAATCGGCTGCGAGAAGTTCCACGCCACCCCGGGAATCTTCACCAGGGATCGTTCCATCGCTTCCACCAGGGCGGGCTTGTCGCGCCCCGTCGTCCATTCGTCAGGCGGATGCAGGGTGACGGTGGACTCGATGTTGTTCACCGGCTCCGGGTCGCCGCCCAGTTCCGCCCGGCCGATTTTCGACACCACATCGATCACTTCGGGGTACGTCCTGAGCAGGCGTTCCATCTCGCCCGCCACGCGGATGCCCTCGGTGAGCCCCGCGGAAGGCGCCAGTGTGCCGCGCACCATCACTGAGCCCTCTTCAAGCTGGGGGACGAACTCCGTTCCCAGGAATGGAACCACCGCCAGACTGAGGGCGAGCGCCGAGAGCGCGCCGACCAGGAGCCGCTTCCGGTTGCCCAGCGACCACCGGAGGAGCGGGAGGTAGGGCCGCTTCACGATCCGCATGATCCAGGTGTCGTCCTCGGTTCCGCCCTTGAGAAAGAAGGAGCAGAGCACCGGGATGACCGTGAGCGAGAAGACCAGCGAGCCGAGCATCGCGAACGAGATCGCGAAGGCCATCGGCCGGAACATCTTGCCCTCGACTCCCTGGAGCGTGAACAGGGGCAGGAAGACAAGGATGATGATGCCGATGGCGAACACGATCGGCCGGCCCACTTCCCGCGCCGATCGCAGCACCACGTGAATCGCTGATTCGTGCGGCGGGTCCGCTTCGGCGTGCTGAGCATGTTTCGCGAGGTGCCGGTAGATGTTCTCCACCATGACCACGCCGCCGTCCACCATCATGCCGATGCCGATGGCCAGGCCACCCAGGCTCATCAGGTTGGCGCTGAAGCCGAAGAGGCGCATCAGGAGGAACGCCAGCAGCAGCGACAGGGGAAGCATGGTCGCCACGATCAGGGCGCTCCGGACATTGCCCAGGAACAGGAAGAGCAGGATGACGATGAGGATGGCGCCCTCGAGCAGCGCGTCTCGTACGGTACTGACCGCGCGTTCCACCAGATCGGCCTGGTCGTAGAACGGCACGGCCTGGACCCCGCCGGGCAGGCTCCGGTTGAGCTCGGCCACCTTGCCCTTGACCGTTTCGATGACCGCCGAGGTGTTCTCGTGGATCCGCTTGAGCACGATGCCGGCCACCACCTCGCCCGTGCCGTTCATCGTCACCGCGCCGCGCCGCACCTCCGGGCCTACGGTCACCTGCGCCACGTTCCGTACGAAGATGGGTGTGCTCGCCCGCTCGGCGACGATGATATTGCCGATGTCGTCGAGGTTTTCCGCCAGCCCGATGCCCCGAACCAGGTATTCCTCGGCGCCCCGGACGACATAGCCGCCACCCACATTCCGGTTGTTGGCACCCACCGCCTGCCGGATGTCGTCCAGCGTGACCCCGTAGTTCGCCAGCGCGCGCGGATCCACCTTGATCTGGAACTGCTTGACCTCACCGCCGAAGGACAGCACGTCGGCGACGCCGGGCACGGTCCGCAGGTTGTATTTCACCACCCAGTCCTGCAGCGTGCGCAGTTCCATTGCATCTTCGCTGCTGCCTCGCATCACGTACTGGTAGATCTGGCCCAGGCCGGTGGTGGTGGCTCCGAGCTGGGGAACGCCCAGACCTGGCGGGATCTGCTCCCGGGTGGCCTGGAGCCGCTCGAGCGTAATCTGCCGGGCGAAGTAGATGTCCACGTCATCGTGGAAGTACACGCTGACTTGGGAGACGCCGAAGAGCGAGATCGACCGGACCTGTTCCACGCCGGGGAGGCCGTTCATGGCCACCTCGACAGGGTAGGTGATGAGTTGCTCCACCTCTTCGGGCGCGAGCCCGGGCGATTCAGTGATGACCTGCACCAGGACGGGCGATACGTCGGGGAATGCGTCTATGGGGAGCCGGGTGAAGGCCAGTCCGCCGCCGGCGACGACGCCGAGCGCGAGCAGAACCACCAGCAGCCGGTTGTGCAGAGAGAACGAGAGGATGCGATCGATCACGTCGCTACTCCTCTTCACCGAAACTGGCCTTGGCCAGCTCCGCCTTGAGCTGGAAGGCGCCGGCCGCGACGATCCGTTCGCCGGGGACAAGGCCGTCAGTGACCCTCAGCATACCGTCGCCGGCTCCTGGCACGGTGCGTATCCTGCGCATCACGAAGCGTCCGGCGGGGCCAGCCGCGACAAAGACGACCTCGGCGCCATCCAACGTCTGCACCGCTTCTTCCGGCACGGTGATCAGCTTCGCCGTGTCCACTCCCGAGCCAGCAGGCGACTCGATGCGAACCTCGGCGAACATGCCGGGCCGGAGGCGGCGCTGTGGGTTCTCCACCTCCACGCGCACCTTGAAGGCGCGGCTGGTCGTGTCCACGACGCCGCCGGCGTAGGTCACCCGTCCGTGGAACTGTTGATCCGAGAATGCCGTCGGAATGACCGTTGCCGCAGCGCCTTCGCGGACGCGAGACAGGTCGCCTTCGTACACATCCACCATGATCCATACGTGGCGCAGGTCGGCGACGGTAAACAGGCTGCGCTCCGGCCCCACAATCTGGCCCGGGCTGGCATTGCGTTCGACGACGATGCCCGCGACCGGCGTCCACAGTCCGAACTGCGCGCCCTCACCCTCGCCCGCGCCGATGGCCCGCAGCCGGGCGGTCGCGCTGCTGAGGTCCGCCTGCGCCGTCCGGAACGCGCTCTCCGCGTCGAGCAATTCCTTCTGGGACGAGATCTGCTGCGCGTTGAGCCGCTGCTCACGCTCGTAATTCTTCCGGGTGATCTCTACCGTCGCCTTGGCGCGCTGGAGTTCACCCCGGAGCTCGCCCACATCGGGACTTTCGAGCCACGCGAGGACTGCTCCGGACCTGACTCGCTGGCCGAGGTCGGCACGCACCGACGTCACGCGCCCTTCCGTTCTCGGCGCCACGATGGCCACCCGGTTGGCGTCGTACGTGATGGTGCCGTTGGCCACCAGTTGTCCGGCTGCGGCCGTTGCGACGGTAACGAGGCTGATGCCGGCCAGCCGCTGTCCGGCCGAGTCCAGCGTGACCACGGTGTCGCGTACAGGCGCCGCTGCCGAATCGGTCGCCGAATCATTCGTGCCGCTCGCAGGTACTTCCGCGCCCGTGCCGCAAGCGGCGAGCAGGAGGGCGCAGGGCAGCAGGAAGCGGATCCTGTGCGTCAGTGGAGA
>DASSOW010000051.1:0-6826 GCA_035700175.1 Gemmatimonadales bacterium
CCTTCCTCGCCACGGCGTAGTGACCGGTGGCGATAGCGTCACAGCCCAGCGCATCCGCGTGCGCCAGCAGGTCCCGGAACTTGGTGAACGAGTTGCACCGCACGCATGGGATGGGTGTCCGGCCCCGGCTGTATTCGTCGACGAAGTTGCCGATGACGTCGTGGCCGAAGCGGTCCTCGAGGTTCAGGACGTAGTGGGGGATGCCCAGGCGGTGGGCCACATCGCGCGCATCGTTGATGGAGTCGAGCGAGCAGCAGGGGCGGTCCGGCACCGTATCGCCATAGCAGAACAGCTTCATGGTAGCGCCGATGACCTCGTGGCCTTCATCCACCAGGCGAGCCGCCGCGACCGAGCTGTCCACGCCGCCACTCATGGCGACCAGCACCTTCTTACGCACGGCCCAGCACTCCCGCCAGCTTCCGGACCTTGGCCACTACCGCCGGGAACACCTCGGCGGCGCGATCCACGTCCGCCTGGGTCGTGTCATGGCCGAAGCTGAAGCGAATGGCGCCGAGCGCCAGTTCGCGCGGAACGCCCAGCGCCACCAGCACGTGCGACGGCTCCATGGCGCCGGTAGAGCAGGCGCTGCCACCGGAGACGGCCACACCCGCCAGGTCCAGGTGCATCAGCAGTGCTTCGCTGTCGGCACCGGGCACGCAGACGCTGAGTATGTGCGCTGCTCTCGGGCCATGCTCGGCCGGCACCATGAGGTCCGGCACTACGGCGCGGAGGCGCGCGAGCAGGGAATCACGCAGGCCCGTGAGCCGGGCGCGTTCTGCCTCCATTTCCGTCATTGCCAGCTTGGCAGCCGTGGCGAGTGCCACTGCACCCGCCACGTTCTCGGTGCCGGGCCGGATGCCGAACTGCTGGCCGCCGCCGTGGATGATGGCCTCCACGCCCTTGCGGTCGCGGACCACGAAGGCGCCGATGCCCTTGGGTGCGCCGATCTTGTGGCCGGAGACGGTGATGAAGGTGCAGTCGGCGTCCTTGAGTGACACCGGGATCTTGCCAAACGCCTGAACCGCGTCGGAGTGGACCCGAACGCCGGCATCGCAACATCGCGCCGCGATGTCGGGAATGGGCTGGACCACGCCGGTCTCGTTGTTGACCCACATGACCGAGACAATGGCCGGCCGCTCCCGGAGGGCGCGGTCCAGCGCCTCCTGCTCCAGCACGCCGTCGGCCCCAACGGGGAGAATCACTTCGGTGCCGCCAAGATGGGCCACGTGATGGGCCGCGGCGAGAATCGCCTTGTGCTCGATGGCCGAGACGCAGACGCACATCGGGTCGCCGCGGTCGCGGGCTGCCAGTGCGGAGCCAACCACGGCGAGGTTGTCGGCCTCGGTGCCGCCCGACGTGAATATCACCTGGTTGGGCTCGGCGTCCACGCAGGCCGCCACGTCACGGCGGGCCTGCTCGAGGCCTGCCCGCGCCGCCCGACCGAAGCGGTGCCCACTCGAGGGGTTGCCGAAGGTCTCGTGCCCCAGGTACGGGAGCATCGCCTCCAGCACCTCCGGGCGCACCGGGGTGGTTGCGGCGTAGTCGAGATAGACGGGATTGGGCATGGAGGGAAGATAACTAGGGGCTAGGGGTTAGGGATTAGGGACTAGGGGTCAGGGCCGAGAGACGATCACCCGCGCTTGTGCCCTGGTCCCTGACCCCTGATCCCTAATCCCTAATCCCTAGATACTCCGCACCCCCATTGCTACCACGTCCTCCACCAGCACCGTCTCGTGGGTGAAGAACGGCTCC
The DNA here is from genome assembly GCA_035700175.1 of Gemmatimonadales bacterium. GTDB lineage: Bacteria > Gemmatimonadota > Gemmatimonadetes > Gemmatimonadales > GWC2-71-9 > CAMLHP01. The sequence continues at coordinate 1,753 of DASSOW010000051.1, forward strand.
CCGTGGGGCCGGCGGATGAGCGAGCCATAGTGGCGGCTCTGGGTCTCCACCAGCGAGTAGAGATCCTGGCCCGTCGGGAAGATTTCGCCGGCGGCCTCAGCGCCGTCGAACTGGCTGGCATAGCAGCGGATCGCTTCCAGCTTGCGGTCGAACTGCTCGCTCACGTCCACCACGAAGGTGGGTTTCACCGGATCCTCCCGGTAGGCCAGGGCATAGAGGATCTTGGTTGGCCGGTGGGGCGCGCCGTCCGCATCGTACTTCTTGAGCCCGGACAGGAAGCAGGCGTCGCGGGCCAGTTCCGAGGCAATACGGTGATCGGGATGCCGGCCAACGGGGAAAGGCAGGATCACGGTCGTCGGCTGGAAGTGGCGGATCGCTTCCACCACTACCCGCCTCATGGCGTCGGTGTTGGCGAGATGGGCGTCGGGCAAACCGGCATTCCGGCGCTCCCTCACGCCCATCACCCCGGCCGCACGCTCGGCTTCCTGGGCGCGCAGGTCGGCGCTGCCGCGCGTGCCGGTTTCGCCGGCAGTGAGATCAAGAATTCCAGTCGTGTGCCCCTGGTCCGCAGCACGGATCAACGTCCCGCCGCAGGTGAGTTCCACATCGTCCCGATGCGCGGCTATTGCAAGGAGGTCGGTAGGCATGGAGACAAGATGGGCGGGATGGGCGGGATGGGCCAGATGGGCTGGCGCGATGGGCAGGCCCTTGGTTACCCGCCCATCTTGCCCATCCTGCCCATCCAGTCATTCGTACCTCAGCGCCTCCACCGGATCCATCTTCGCCGCGCGGTTGGCGGGGAAGAGGCCGAATGCGAGTCCGATGGCCACGCTGACGGCAGTCGCCACGACAGCGCTCCAGAGCGGCACCGACGACTGCAGGTTGAGCGCGCTCTTGAGGATCTCGCCGGCAACGAGTCCTAGCAGGATGCCGAGGAGGCCGCCCACCAGGGTAAGCGTTGCGGCCTCGACCAGGAACTGCCAGAGAATTTCGCGCCGTGTGGCACCCACTGCCTTCCGAAGGCCAATCTCGCGAGTCCGGCTGGTGACCGAGACCATCATGATGGCCATGACCCCGATGCCGCCCACGAGAAGGCCGACACTCGAGAGCGCCACCATCACCAGGAAGAACACCGATGTCAGGCTGTTGACGGTCTCGAGAATCTTCTCCTGGCCGATCAGGTCAAACGTGTTCGGCATCCCCGGCCGGAGCCCACGCGCCCGGCGGAGCGCGGCCGTGACGTTGTCCATCGCCAGGTCCGCCGGCACCCCGTCCCTCGGCTTCACGATGATGAACAGCGCGTTGGTTTCGTCGTACCGGTAATTGTGATGCGCCATCTGGTAGGGAATGATCGCCCCGATTTCCTGGGTGGGCGGCTCGAAGATGTTGTCCGGCTTCACGTAGATGCCGATGACGCGGAGTGCCTTGCCGCCGATCCGGACCACCTTGCCAAGGGGATCGATCCGGCCGAAGAGCCGGTTGGCCACTTCCTGTTCCAGGACCGTCACCGGGTCGCCCGTGAGCTCGGCCCGGGTAAAGAAGCGGCCGCGGAGCAACGTGCCGCCCTGCACATCCATGTAGTGGTCGTCGCCGGCGAAGACGGTCATCACCTGCGTGCGGCTACCCTGGTACTCGATCTTCTCGAACAGCTGTACCCAGAGCCCCGCGTACCGGATTTCCGGCACCGTATGAATCGCTGCGACATCCGAGGAGCGGAGCACTGGGCGGATCCGGACCTCGTACGGCAGGTTGTTGGGGTCCACCGGCGTCTGCGACCAGTAGCGCATGACGTAGAACGTAGTGGGTCCCGCCACCTCGATGCTGTTGAAGATCTGCGAGCGCACCCCCTGCACGATGCTCGCCATTGCCATGACGGTCGTGACCCCGATGACCACGCCCAGTATGGTGAGCGCGCTGCGGAGCTTGTTGGAGCGCAGGGCGTCGAACGCGATGCTCACTCCCTCGACCGTGGAGCGAAGCAGCCGGTGCGGGAAGCCGATCCTCACTCGGCGCGGAGCGCGGCGATAGGGTTGAGCTTGGCCGCGCGTGCGGCGGGATAGACGCCGAAGACGATGCCTGTGCCCGCGCCGAGCAGCAGCGCGACGCCGATGCTCCACGCCGTGACCCGGGCCGGCAATGGCGACACCGTGCTCACGAGCAGGGCGAGGCCCCAGCCCGCCGCGATCCCGATCATGCCGCCGAGCAGTGAGAGCACCACCGCCTCGATCAGGAACTGCCGCCGGATGTCGCGCTGCCGCGCACCGAGCGACTTCCGGATCCCGATCTCATGGGTGCGCTCGGTGACGGCCATCAGCATGATGTTCATGATGACGATGCCGCCCACCACGATCCCGATGCACACCACCGCCGGAATGATCTTGAAGAGGAGCCCGGTGAGACTGGTCCAGAACGCAATGAGGGCGTCCGCCTTGTCCACCGTGAAATCGTTCGCCTCGTTCGGCTTGAGCCGGTGAGCCACGCGCATGGCCTCTTCGGCCCGCTCCATGCCGCGCTTCACCTGGCTGGCGTCGTTCATCTTGACCGACACCACGGTGGTCAGTCGCCGGCCGAAGATGCTCTCGAAGGTGGGCAGTGGCAGGAGGACGAACGAGTCAAAGCTCTGGCCCAGCACCCGGCCTTTCTTCGCGATCACGCCCTTGACCGTCATCTGGCGGCCGGCCACCCGGATTTGCTGGCCAATGCCCGATTCCGCGATGCCGAAGAGCGCCTCCGCCACGTCATAGCCCAGGACCGCCACCAGCCGCCGCTGGCGGATGTCCGGTTCGCTGAGTGGCTCGCCCGCGGCAAACTGGTAGTCCTGAACGATCTGGTAGGGCGGGGTTACCCCGAAGGTCACGATGTTGCGGAGCTGCTGCGATCGCCAGGAGACGTCAGCGGAGGGAGTGGGCCATCCTGACTGCAGCGCCACGGCCCGGGCATCCGGCAGCGCCCGTTCCACCGCCTCCGCGTCCGCGCGGGTAATCTTGGGCCGCTTGGCGATGGCCCGCACGGTACTGTCGTCCAGCAGTCCCACCTGGATCGGATCGCGCCTGACCTGGAACGCGTTGGTGCCGATGATTGCACCGGTCAGGTTCTCGCGGACGTAGGCGTTCATCCCCTGGATGATGGCCACTACGGTCACGAGAAAGCCGACGCTGACGATAATGCCGAGGAGGGTAAAGAAGGAGCGGAGCTTGCTGGCCGCGATCGTCTGCAGCGCCAGCCGCAGGGCTTCGGTCAGGGGCATGGATGGAAGATAGACGGACAGGGCGGACAGGGCGGACGAGCTAGCTTCGGTCCGTCCCGTCCGTCCCGTCCGTCCCGTCCGTCCCGTCCGTCCCGTCCGCCGTCATTCGTACCTCAGCGCCTCCACCGGATCCAGCCGGCTGGCCTTGCTCGCGGGGTACAGGCCGAAGAAGATGCCGGTCACCGTTGAGGCCGCGACCGACAGGATGACTGACCAGAGTGGAATGGCCGCCGGGAGCGGCGTCCAGGCCCGGATGAGGAACGCGATCACGGCGCCCAGCGCCAGCCCGCAGGCCCCGCCCACCAGCGTGAGCGTCGCGGCCTCCACCAGGAACTGGAACATGATCTCCCGGCGGGTTGCGCCCAGCGCCTTGCGGACGCCGATTTCCCGGGTACGCTCGGTGACCGAGATCATCATGATGGCCACCACGCCCACCCCGCCGACCATCAGGCCGACGCTCGAAAGCGCCAGCATCACGAGGAAGAATCCGCGGGTCACGCTGTTGAAGGACTGCAGCAACCGGTCCTGGCTCACCAGGGCAAAGTTGTTGTCCTGGTCGGGCCGGAGGCTGCGCCGCACCCGCATGGCAGCCGTGACCTGGTCCTGCGCCTCTGCCACGGTGAACTGCTCCTTGGGGGTGACAGCGATGTCCATCCACCCCTTCCAGTAGTCCGCCACCTTGGTGAAGATGGAGTGGGGCATGGACAGGGTGGGGGACGGCGTGCCGCTGAACAGGCCGGCGGCATCGACATACACGCCGACCACATTGAATGGGATGCCGTACACCTTGATCTGCCGGCCAATCGGGTCACGGTCCCCGAACAGCATGTCAGCCATCTTGTCGTTGATGACCACCACGTGCGCGTTCGCCGCTTCTTCGACCTCCGTGTAGTTGCGCCCTTCGGTGATCGTGGCACCGGACGTGTAGATCCAGTTGGGGCTGTTGCCCCGGATATTGGAGCTCTTGAGGTGGGTGTCCTCGTACGAGACCGGGCCGCTGGCATTCTCGTTCCACACCACATACTGCACGGCCGGGAGCTTGGCGATCATCTTCGCCTCGTCCACCGTGATCCACGGCATCTTCCGCCAGGGCGAGAGCTCGTCCGAGCCGTCGCTGATGTTGAGCCCGCCCTGGAAATACCGCTGGACAAAGAACGTCTTGGGGCCGAGGCTCTCCAGCTCCTTCTGGACGCTGCGATTGATCCCCGTAATGGCCGACGCCATGGCAATGACCACCATGACACCAATCGCCACACCCAGGATGGTCAGGAACGCCCGCACCTTGTTGGCTCGGATGGAGTCAAGCGCGATGCCGACGCCCTCGAATGCCCGGGAAATTGCCATCGCGTGCTCCTATTCCGCCCTGAGCGCCTGGATCGGGTCCAGCCGGGCAGCGCGAGTAGCCGGGTAGACGCCCGCAATGACCCCTACGGCAATTCCCAGCGCCACGGCGAGGCCCACCGACCAGGGAGCGATCGCGGCCGGCATGGGGGTGAGGGCACGCACTACCATGGCGAGCAGGATACCGAAGCCGATGCCGAGCGCCGCGCCCACCAGCGAGATGGTGGCGCTTTCGACCACGAACTGGGCCAGAATATCGCTCCGCTTGGCGCCAAGCGCCTTCCGGATCCCGATCTCGCGGGTGCGCTCGCTCACTGCCATGAGCATGATGTTCATGATCACGATGCCGCCGACTACCAGCGAGATGGCCACGAGGCCCGGCAGCGCCATCATCAGGATGCGGGAAATCTTCTTCCAGCCCGCCAGCGCGCCCTCCGCCGTCTGCAGCGCGAAGTTGTTCTCTTCCTGCGGCTTGAGGTGGCGGCG
>DASSOW010000052.1:0-4293 GCA_035700175.1 Gemmatimonadales bacterium
TCGCCCCGCCGACTGAAATGACTCGCGGCGCCGAAGACTCAGTGGTGCTCCTCGTGCCCGGCGTCTCGATAGTGTCCGGTCATCCGATCAGCTTCGCCTGGCGCTCAATCTCCGGTGCTAAAGGCTACCGTATCGAAGTGCTTGCACACGACGGGTCGGCTGTCGCGTCCGCGGAAACCACGGACACGATGCTGACCCTGGACGCCACCCGACAGCTCCCCGCTGGTACCTACACGTGGTGGGTCCGCGCGACGTTGCCAGGGGGAGCGTCGGTGCGCTCCGGCATGCGGCCACTGGAGGTACGAGCCCGCTCGCGGTGAGAGGGCCGACGGTCAACGGTCAACGGTCAACGGTCAACGATCAATGGTCAACGGTCGACCCTCGACCCGTAGCTTGTCCTGAGCGCAGCGAAGGAACCCTCGACCCTTTCGTGTTTTCGTGTCTTTCGTGCTTTCGTGATTCCCAGCAGCCCCAGCACTCCGCACACGATCGCCGCAACCCACACAATCGGAAATTCATGGGGCTGCGTGAGCGCAACGGTCACCATCGGATCGCCCACTACGGTGAACGCCGCCCATTCACTGGCTGGGGCATGCCGCCGGATTGCGGCGAGTTTCGCCGACCGGAGCGCTGCACCCACCGGCTGGCCGCCGGCCAGCGCCGCGTAGAAGTCGTCCACCATGCGCCGGGTGCTCTCGTCGCCAATCCGCCACCTGGTCGCCACCACGGCCCGGGCGCCCGCCGCGAACAGCGGGGCGGTGAGTCCCGCGACTCCTTCACCCTGCACCAGTTTTCCTCCCGCCGTCTCGCAGGCCGATAAAACGACCAGGCGGGCGGAGAGGCGGAGGCCGGCGAGCTCGGACGGGGTGACAAAGCCATCCTCCCCATCGCCGGGCGCCAGCGCGAGCGCCGTCCGGTCCATTCGGGCTTCGTCCACCAGCGCGTGGGTCGCGAAGTGGATTACGTCGAACCGCGCGAGGTCGGCGCGCTTGAGAAATGCCTCGCTCGCATCGCCCCGCAGTCGAACGGCCGCGTCCGCTGCATAACGACCCACGTCTTTCGCTTCATCACCCGAGCCTGCGAGCCGTGGCAGCCCCCTCTGGAACTCCGCATCGCCGAACGCCAGCAGCGACGCGGATGCAGACACTGCCGTGTCTTCCGCCGCCCGGCGCCGGAGTGCCACGGCCACACCCGCCGACGGGACCGTGCTGACTTCATAGCGCGAGATGAGTGGAGCCCCGTTGGGGAGTGCCAGCGCAGCAAAGGGCACATGATGCAGGCGGCCATCGGGAACGATGACCAGGCGGGTGACGGTGCGGGGCAGCGAGGCGAGCGCGGAGTCGAGCAGTGCATTCCCCAACTTGCGGCTGAGCTGGCCCGTTGAACTGCCGCTCTCGAGCAATGCGACAAACCGTGCGACGTCATCCTCCAGCGATGCCACCGACGGCAGCGCCCTGGCGCGCACCCCGGCGGTTGTCACCGTGAACACGGTGCTCGGTGCATTACCCAGTCCGGCCACATACTCCAGCAGCGCGGTGCGCTCATCGAGCACACCGGTGATCACATCCTCCACTCTCGCGGGCCTGGCCTGGCCATGGACGCGCACCGCGAGTCCCGGCGTCGCGGGGTCTCGACGCAAGGCGTCGGCCTCGGCCATCTGGTCGGCCAGTGCACGCGCTCGGCGCCGCTCGGCCAGGCTGAACGCCGATGGTACGCGGCCACCGGACGCGAGCAGCGACAGGACACGCGCGGCGCTGGCGTGACGCTCGTAGTCCTCCGTCGGCATGGCCTGGAAGGCGAGCATGCGGAGCTCATGATCGGCGAGAGTTCCCCGCCACCGTTCCAGGGCGTCATCCGCCAGCGAAAGTTCCTGCTCGGCCCGGTCCAGCCGGCCCTCGCGCGCGTACACTTCCGCCAGCCGCGCCTGCGCTTCGTGCCGCGCAACGTGTGCGCTCGAGTCGAGACCGGCCAGATAGCGCGTGAGATGGTGCTCAGCCTCCGGCAGCACTCCCTGGTAGAGAGCAAGCCGCCCCCAATCGAGCTCGAGCGAGCCGGTGACTTCATCCATGGTGTGGCGCGACGCGAGCTGTGCAGCCCGCGCAAGCGTTTCCCGCGCCGTCGCCCAGTCGCCCGCCTGCATGGCGATGGATGCGCGGGTGCGGAGCATCTCGAACTCGTTCGGCACCTCGCCCGTTCCGCGGTACCACTGGATGATGGAATCCGCCTCGCCTGCCGCCCCGCTGATGTCGCCTTCCGCCGCGTGCAGGGTAGGAAGAAACGATCGCGCGAGCATCGCCCCGGCGGGATCCCCCTGCTGCTGGAAGAGCGCGACTGCCTGGGTCAGTTCGTCCTCGGCCGCGGCGAAGTCCTGCACCCGCAGGGCCAGTGATCCCGCCCCGGTGTGCGCCGACGCCAGCGCCAGCAGGTTGTGCGACGCGGCTGCCATGGCCAGTGCCTCGTCCAGCACCTGATGTGCCCGCCCGAACGCCGCATTTCCACGCAGGATATCTGCCTCTCGAAGGAGCGTCTCCGCGAGCCGGGATTGATCGTGCGCGGCGCGCTGCAGCTGGGCGGTGCGCTCAAGCAGCAGGAGCGACGAGTCCAGCAGCCCGCGAATCCGGAGGTCCAGCGCCGCGGCCTGGAGGCAATTGGCCTCGAGGCGCCGAGCGCCGAGCGAGGCGGCCATACGGGCGCACGCTTCGGCTTCCGCGCTCGCGCCGGTATCGGACTGCACCGCGAGCAGCACCGAATGCCGGCGCTGAAGGTCGGTCTGCAATTCCAGCTCGCGTGTGGGCAACACGCTGCGGGCGCTGTCCAGGTAGGCCATGCCGCTCTCAATGCCGTCGAGCGTGGCCACGAGATAGGCCAGGTTCATCAGGGCCGTTGCCTGCGCGGTGCTGTCACCGGTTGCGCGCGCGCCGGCCAGCGCACGGCGGAACGTGGAGTCGGCCTGGGCCTGGAGGCCCTGGGCATCGAACGCCGTGGCAAGGCCCAGCCGGGCGTAGACGGCATAGCGATCAGGCGGATCGCGGTCCAGCGCAGCATACCGGCGGCGCGCGTCGGCGTAGTCGTACCGGAGGCGCGCAAGGGTTGCGAGTCCCAGCGCGGCCGCGCCGTCGCCTGGGTCCGCTGCCAGCCGAGCGGTCCAGCGTGCAGCCAATGCCTTGGCGCTGTCCGCCTCCACTGCTGCCAGGGCTGAGTCGGTCACGGCCCTGGGGTTCTCGCCTGGCTGGTCGGGCGCGGCGGACAGGTGCAGCAGCAGCAGGAGCACAAGGCGATGGATCATCGTCGCGGATGGCCTCGGTCAGGCAGCGAGTGAGAATGGATGGAGGGGGGCCGCGTCTCTCGGGTGGGCCCGGAGCAGTCACCCGGCCAATCTGGCGTCCTGGGCCGCGGGGCGCCACCACCGTCACGAGGGAGTCGCCATGTCCGCGAATGCAAATACCGGCACCAGCACCGGGCTCGCCGCCAATGTGGCGGGCGTGCTCACCTACATCCTGGGGCCGATCACCGGGGTGCTCTTCCTGGTGCTCGAGAAGGAAAATCGATTCGTTCGCTTCCATGCCATGCAGTCGGTCGTGGTGGGGATCGCGCTGGTCGCCCTCAGCATCGTGCTGAGCATCGCCTCCTCCATGCTGGCGTTCATCCCGGTGATCGGCTGGATCGTGGCACTGCTGGCCGGTCTGGCGCTGGCGCTCTTCAGCTTCGTGCTCTGGATCCTGCTGATGGTCCGCGCATTCCAGGGCAAGGAATGGGCGGTCCCGCTGGCCGGGGCCTACGCGCGGCGCTTCGTCACGCCTGCCTCGGCCACGTCAAGCGCCGGGTGAGAGTGAAACCTGCGGGACTGCGTCATACGCTGGCAGGCCACAACTCTCATGCAGTAAACCGCGGCGCAGGCCGCAGGAGACGGATGATGCACGCAGTGTGCAATTTTCAGCGGTGGCGGTGGGCTCTTGTACTTACAGCGACGTCGCTTGCCGCATGCGGTGGCGACCACAGCCTGACCGGGCCGCCGGGTGGTGACGGCGACGGCAATCCCAATGTCGCGCATCCCTTTGTCCATCCGACGGGCACCCAGTTCACGCTGCCGTCCTACATCTCGGTGAAGGGCACGATGGCCGGGCCGATCTACGTCGGTGCGGCTGCCGGGCCCTGCAGCGGTCTCGAGCCGGTCTCGGCCTCGCTGGACTTCGTAGCCGTCTGCATGACCCTGCATAACAGCGGTGCCACCGACACCACTTTTGTGCTTCCGGCAGGACTGGTCATGATCGCAGAGGATACGTCGACCCAGAA
>DASSOW010000053.1:0-4084 GCA_035700175.1 Gemmatimonadales bacterium
CAATAGGGCATGCCGAGAGTCGCCGAATCCACCATCCGTCGCCTATCCCTCTACCTCCGGCTTCTCGAGGAGTTCGCCGGGCAGGGGATCGAGACGGTCAGCTCCGAGGCGTTGGCCGCACGGGGCGGGACGACGTCTGCCCAGGTGCGGAAGGACCTGTCGTTCTTCGGCTCGTTCGGGAAGCGGGGACTGGGCTACGCGGTGCCGGAGCTCATGGACCGGCTCCGCGAGATCCTCGGTCTCAAGCGGCGCTACCGGGTGGCCATGGTCGGCGCCGGGAAGATCGGCAGCGCCCTCCTGCAGTATCACGGGTTCCGCCAGCGCGGGTTTGATATCGCGGCCATCTTCGACGTGGATCCTGCCAAGATCGGCACCCGCTGGAATGGCCTTACGGTGCAGGACGTGGCAAGGATGGAGGAAGTGCTCACCGCTGCGCCGATGGACATGGCGGTGCTGGTGACCCCGGCCGATCCGGCCCAGCCGCTCGCCGACCGGCTGGTCAAGCTGGGTGTCACCGCCATCCTCAACTTTGCGCCAGTGCAGATCGTGGTGCCCGACCACGTCGTGGTCAAGAACGTCAACCTTGCCCTGGAACTCGAGACGCTGAGCTACGCACTGCACAATCGCGCCACCCGCTGACGCGATTACCTTTCCCCGCATGTCCGCTGTCCGCATCACTTCCGAAGTGACGCCACTCGAATCGGTCCTGGTCCACACGCCCGGGCCCGAGCTCGAGGCTGTCACCCCCGAGAATCGCGAGGACTACCTCTATGATGACATCATCGAGGTCGAGTCGGCGCAGCGCGAGCATCGCCAGTTCGTGGCCGTGCTGGAGCGGTTCAGCAAGGTGCTGCAGGTGCGCGACCTGCTTACGGAAGTCCTGCACGTCAAGGAAGCGCGTGAATTCTTCGTGAGCCGCACCATGGACGTGGTGCCGTCGGAGCCACTGGCGCAGCGGCTGTCGGCGCTCCCGCCCGAGGAACTGGTGTCGATGCTCATCGAGGGGACCGAAGAAGAACCCGGCGCCATTTCGCGTGCGCTCAACGAGGTGCGCTATGCGCTGCCGGCGCTGCCCAATCTCTTCTTCCCGCGCGACATCGGCATGGTGGTCGGCAGCCATGCGGTGATCGGCTCGATGCGCTATGGCATCCGGTGGACCGAGGAGCTGCTGGCCAAGACGCTGTTCCGCTTTCATCCCGCGCTGGCCAACGACGGCATCCTCTATGACGGCTCGGAGGAACGCCGCAGCAACTACACCCTCGAGGGCGGCGATGTGCATGTCCTGCGCGAGGACGTCGTGGTGCTTGGCTTCAGCGAGCGGAGTTCCACCGCGGCGCTCGACCAGCTCTCGGAAGTGCTGTTTGCCTCGGGCGGAGTCGAGGCGGTCGTCGTGGTGGTGATGCCCAAGGCGCCCACCGCGATCCATCTCGACATGATTTTTTCCCAGCTGGACCACGGCCTCGGCATGGTATACCCGCCCTTCTTTGTGGGCGCGGAGCGGCTGCCGGTGCTGCTCCGCCGGCGGGGCCAGGAGGGCGTCCGGGAGATGCCCAACCTCTTTGCGGCGCTGCGGGAAGTCGACATCCAGCTGGAGCCGGTCTTCGCCGGCGGCGCGCATCGGCTCACGCAGGACCGCGAGCAGTGGAGCTCGGCCTGCAATTTCCTCGCAGTGCGGCCCGGCCAGGTCATCAGCTATGCGCGCAACGTGGCGACGGTTGAGGAGCTGCGGCAGTCAGGGTTCCGGGTGGTGGACGGCAATGAGTTCCTGCAGGGTCACGACCCGGTGCGCGAGGGCGATAAGGTGGTGATCACGGTTGAGGGCGCTGAGATCGTGCGCGGCGGCGGCGGACCGCGCTGCATGACCATGCCGCTCAGGCGAGCGGGCGCGTGATGGGCGTGGCGGTGCACCAGACCGGCACGCTGCTCGAGGGCGTGCTGTGCGAGCTGCAGAAGGCACCGTGCGCGGCGACGGTGCTCTGCGAGCGGGTGCTGGGATTGCCCAGGGCGCCCAAGACGGTCGCCGATCGGGTGGTGCTCGCGCTGCTGGGCGCGGACCCGCGCATCCGCCAGCTGGCCGACGGCCGCTGGGGACTGGTGGCGGCGGTGCAGGAGTCCCCCGTGCTCGAGGCGTGCACCTTTGCGGTGGTGGATGTGGAGACCACCGGGATGCGCGCATGGGGCGGTGACCGGATCACCGAGATCGCGGTGGTGGTGGTGCAGGGGCAGCGCCGCGAGCTGGTCTTCGAATCGCTTGTCAATCCGGAGCGGAAAATCCCGGCCTTCATCGCCTCGATGACCGGCATCAGCGACGCGACGGTGCGGCAGGCACCGACCTTTGCGGAGATTGCGGAAGACGTGCTCGCGGCGCTGGCCGGCCGGGTCTTCGTGGCGCACAACGCCCGCTTCGACTGGAGCTTCGTGGGCGCGGAACTGCACCGGGCGCGTGACGTGGCGCTGGACGGCCCGATGCTGTGCACGGTGCGTCTGGCCCGTCGCCTGGTCAAGGAAGTGCGTTCCTGTTCGCTCGACAATCTCTCACAGCATTTCGGCCTCTCCAACGATGCGCGCCACCGGGCAGCCGGCGATGCCGTCGCCACGGGCGAGCTGCTGCACCGGCTCCTGGACCTGGCGCACTGTGACGGGGCGCGCACGCTGCAGGATCTCGAGGCCATTGCCTCGCGCCGCGCGCCGAGACGACCGCGGAAGCGGCTGGCGTCGCCGTCCGAGCCGCGTGCCGACTCCGTTCCCGAGGGCCCGGCATGACGCTGGTGCGAAGCTTTACGGTCGGCGAGCTGCGCTGCCACACGCTGGAGGGCGGGCTGCAGCGGCTCGATGGCGGTGCCATGTTCGGGGTGGTGCCCAAGCCGCTCTGGGAGCGCTCCATCAAGCCGGACGAGCGGAACCGCATTCCGCTGGCCATGCGCTGCCTGCTGGTGGAACACCCCGACGGTCTGGTGCTGATCGACACCGCGATCGGCACGAAGGACGACGCGAAGTTTCGCGAGATTTACGGGATCGAGAACCCGGGTCGCCTCGGGGCGAGCCAGCTGGAGGACGCCATCATCGAGGCGGGACACCAGCCGGATGACGTGCGGTTCGTGATCAACACCCACCTGCACTTTGATCATGCCGGCGGCAATACCCGGCTCGAGCCCGATGCAGCCGGCGGCGAGGGTGCGGTGCGGACGGCGTTCCGCAACGCCACCTACGTCATGCAGCGCGGCGAGCTCGAGTTTGCCCGGAAGACCAATGAGCGGACCCGGGCCAGTTACCTGCCGGCCAACTTCGAGCCGGTGGCCAACAGCGGACGGCTCCGGTTGCTGAATGGTGACCAGGAGATCCTGCCCGGCATTTCCGCGCGGCTTACGCCGGGCCACGTGCCGTGGCACCAGGCGGTGCTGCTGGAGAGCCGGGGCGAGACCGCGGCCTTCATCGCGGACCTGATTCCGACCTCAGCGCACCTCAAGCTGCCCTGGATCATGGGCTACGACCTGGAGCCGCTCCGGACGCTGGAAAGCAAGCGCTCGATCCTCCGGGAAGCGGTCCTGGAGGGGTGGCGGCTGGTCTTCGAGCATGACCCCGTAGTGGCGTGGGGCCGGCTGGTGCGGCGGGGTGCTTCCACTGAGCTGGAGGAGACCGAGGTTGTGGCGGGACAACAGGTTGACACCGGGGAGCGGGCTGGCTAGCTTTGCCCGATCAGAAGTGGGCCCGGATCGGGCCCCACCCTCGAGCCCGCGCGCGGCGCGGTGCGACCGGGTCCAAGCGAATTTTCCGCGGGGCAGGCCCGCGGCGCAGCGGACATCCGGAGTTTCGTCGGATGTCCGTTTTTGTTTCCGGCCTCATTGCACAGGAGCGAGCCACTGTCCACAAATGACCGCGAACGCCGCACCCGGGTAAACCGGCAGATCCGGATCAGCCCGGTGCGAGTGATTGGTCCCGGCGGCGAGCAGCTGGGAGTTCTGCCGGTTGATGAAGCACTTTCAGCGGCCCAGGAGCGGGGCCTCGACCTGGTCGAGGTGGCGCCCATGGCCCGTCCTCCCGTGGTCAAGATCATGGACTACGGGAAATACAAGTTCGAGGAAGC
>DASSOW010000054.1:0-3404 GCA_035700175.1 Gemmatimonadales bacterium
ATGCCGGAAATCCTGATGATCCTGGTGGTGGTCCTGCTGATTTTTGGTGCCAAGCGGCTGCCGGAGATCGGATCCGCCCTCGGGAAGAGCGTGCGGGAGCTGAAACGTGGCTTGAGCGACACTTCCGATGCCGTCATGGGCAATGATGAGCAGCAGCGGAACCTGTCGTCGCGCCAGATGGATGCGTCGCAGCCGCCCGCCAGCACCGGCGAGCCGAAGCGGCTGTCACAATAATAAAGGGGCGGCCTGCGGCCGCCCCTTTATCATGGGCGGCCTTCGGCCGCCCCTGCTTCATGACTGCGCGCGCGCGTTCTGCTCGGCGGTGCGCTGCAGGAACTTCTGCCGGTTGTCCACCACCTTGGCCTGCTGCTTCAGTGCGTCGAGATAGTTCCGGATTCTCGACTGGCGCGCAAGCTGGATCGACTTGAGCCGATAGTCGTCCAGCTGCTTCACGAACTCGGCGGAGTCGGCCGGGGTGTGCGCCAGCACGTCAACCACGTACACGCCCACATCCGTCGTGATGATGTCGCTCCGCTTTCCAGGTGCGATGCCGAAGGCCGCGCCAATGACTTCCGGAATATCGAGTGGCGGTGAGACCCTGGTGAACGGCCCGAACTCGCCCCGCGTGATGCCCAGGGCGTCGGCGGCCTGCTTGGGCGTGCTGCCTTCGGCCACCCGCTTGAGATAGTTCTCCGCGATGCCGCGGGCCACCTCGAAACGCTTCTGGTCGCGCACCTCAGCCTCCACGGCTGGGCGCACCTGTGCCAGCTTCGGCGAGGACTCGTCCCGCACGGAATCGAGCCGGAAGAGGTAATACGCATCCGGCGTCTCGATCACGTCACCGATCTCCCCGATGGCTGTCTGGAAGGCCCAGATGCCGGCATCGGGCACCACCTGGTTGCCCATCTGCACCCGGCCACCCGGCTGTACCGAGAGATCGTGCGCGATGGGGAGCTTGAGCCAGCGCGAGACACTGTCGAGGGCCGACGGATCCGGCTTGCCCACGGCGTACTGGTCGAGCGTATCGAGCCGCGCATCCATCCGGTCACGATTCTCGCCGGCAAGGTCAATGGGCACCAGGATGTGCCGCCCGGTAGCAGTGTCGGCGTGGCGCGCCGTGATTTCGATCAGGTGATAGCCGAATGACGACAGCACGGGAGCCGATACGGTGTTGAGGGGCAGGCTGAAGGCGGCGCTGTCGAACGCCGGATCCATCTGACCCTTGACCCACTGGCCCAGGTTCCCGCCCTGCTCGGCCGAGGCCAGGTCGGCGGACTCGCGCCGGGCGACTTCCTCGAACGGCGTCCCGTCGGCGATTTCCTGCCGAAGATCCTGCGCCCGCTTGAGCGCAGCAGCGGTGTCCGCGGCGCTGATGACGCGGGGCAGCCGGATGCCGCTCAGGTAGGCAATCCGTCCGCGCTTGAATTCGTCCGTATGGGCCTTGAAGTAGGCTTCTACGTCATCGTTGGTGATGTGCACGGCCGAGTCGGGCACCACGTTGCGCGGCACGATGGCGGTGAGCCCGATCTTCACCGTCTCGTGCTCGTCCTTCCATTTTTCCCAGAGCGCTTCGTCGGAGAGATAGATGTCCGCGGTGGCGAGGGCGAGCAGCTTGCTGCGCAGGATCTGCTCGCGCGCCTGTGCGCCCAGCATCTCGACGTACTGGGCCGAGGTCGGTGCCAGGAGCCAGCGCTGGTATTTCGCCAGGTCGAACTTGCCGTCCGTCTGGAACTGGGTGCTTTGCAGGACCTGCGGTGGCGGGCTTGCCTGCAGCACCGACGCGACTTCCTCGTCGCTCGCCGTCAGGCCGAACTTCTTGTACTCGGCGTCGAGCACCGACTGCTGCACCAGCTGGTCCCAGACCTGGTTGCGGATGGCGGTCCGGTCTTCCAGGCCCAGATTCCCTGGCGACTGCTGCTGCGCGATCTCGGTCTGCTGGTTGACCAGCGCCTCGTAGGTGCGTGCGCTGATCGACTTGCCACCAATCTTGCCGACGTTATTGGAGCCGCCGAAGGCGCTCCAGTCCACGCCCGTCAGGAGGAAGATGACCATCAACAGCGTGAAGATCACCACGGCCGCCGCCTTGGCGGCGCGACTGCGAAAGATCTGGATCATAGGGCGGACCGGCCACTCCGAACGTGGGGAAAAAGAGCCCTAAGCATAAGCGCGACAACGGGAAAAGTGAAGCTCGCGGGTGCGTGGCGCAGTTGACACAGGTGCCCGCGGTCGCTAACGTGTCTTGAAGCCCCACAACGACTTACGGCGCCATCTGCAGGCCCCTTACCGAATCTGACCGGAATCGAGATGTCCACCAGCGAGATCGCCAAGCTCGAGAGCCGTTGGCGCGAAAATCGGCAGGGGCTGTCCTTCGCGCCGCTTGCCGAGGCCTACCGCAAGATGGGTGACCCGGGCCGGGCCCTCGAGGTCCTCGGTGAGGGCCTTGCCATCAATCCCGATTACATCCCCGCCAGCATCGTGCTCGGGCGCTGCCATCTCGACCTGGGCGACGACCCCAACGCGGAGACTGCCTTCCGGCACGTCCTCGAGCTCGACAACGAAAACGTGATTGCGCTCCGCTCGCTGGCAGATATCGCCGAGCGGGGAGGGCGGACCGGAGAGGCGCGCGAGCTGCTGCAGAACCTGCTGACCATCGACCGCGGCAATGACGAGGCCCGCGCGCAGCTGGCGGCGCTCGACTCCAGAGATGACGCATCTGACACAGATGCCGTAGGTGGCTCCCGTCTTGAGACAGGATTCGTCTCGCAGGATCAGGACGAGCGTGAGCATGCCTCGGCACCCGGCGCTGCTGCCGAACCGTGGGATGACGAGACTTCCTCAGACAGAACGGCTGGGGAGCTGCCGGTTGCGGACTCGGGTTCACCTGTGACGCCTGAGGAACATGCGTCAGACGTGGACTCGTTCGCGGATGCTTCGGCCTCGCCCCCTCAGCCGGCGGATTCTCTCGAAGACGACTGGATTCCCGACCCGGAGCCGTTCACGCCTGAGCCGGTGGAGCGGGATGAATCCATCCAGCTGCAGGAACACCTGACGCCCCAGCAGGATGTGGCGCCGCTCGACGATCTCGTGGTGGACGACGCCCCGCAGATCAGCGATGCCAGCGCTGAGGCCGACGCCATGGATGGCTTGGTCGGCCAGGATTTCGCCGAGCAAGGCGCGGCGGTTGAGCCGCTGGAGGACCTGAAGACCGGCGCCGGGAGCCTGACCGAGTTCGACGACCTCGAGCGCACCACTGAGCTGGAACTCACGCCCAGCGATACCAACGAATTCCAGGTGGCCAGCGCGGCCGAGGAACTCGCCGCCGACGTGGTCGAACAGGACGACACCGGTGCCGATTGGATCACCAGCGCTGAACCAGCCGAAGACTTTCCGTCGCTCGAGTCGGA
>DASSOW010000055.1:0-14403 GCA_035700175.1 Gemmatimonadales bacterium
ATGCCATGCTCGGCGAGCGCGGCCTGGTGCTCCGGCGCATCCCGCCGGGCGAGCAGTCCGCCGTGCACCTTGGGGTGCAACGTCTTGACCCTGCCGTCCATGATTTCCGGGAAGCCCGTCACGTCACTGACGCCAAGGACAGGCATTCCCGCCTTCCGCAATGCGTTGGCGGTACCCCCGGTGGAGACCAGCTCCCAGCCAAGTCGCACCAGGCCCTCGGCAAATGAGACGATCCCACGCTTGTCGCTGACGGAGAGAAGTGCCCTGGGCATGACGGCGATGATTCCTTTGCTTCTGGCGTGTGATCGGCTCAGCGGAGTGGCACCGGACGCCCTCGGCGCGCCGCTTCCCGCACGACGGCGGGCAGGAGCTGGTGTTCCGCCGCGAGGACCCGCGCGGCAAGGGTGTCAGTCGTGTCGTCCGGCATCACGGGGACACGCACCTGCGCCAGGATGGGGCCCCGGTCGTACTCCTCGTCCACGAGGTGCACCGTGCATCCTGACTCCGTACTTCCACTGGCCAGCACGGCGGCGTGAACCTTCTGGCCGTACATGCCCTGGCCCCCGAACGCCGGCAGCAGGGCGGGGTGGATGTTGACGATCCGGCCGCGATGGCGCGCTACGACTTCCGGAGGCACCCGCTTCAGGTAGCCTGCCAGCACGACCAGGTCGATCTGGTGCTCCTCGAGCCGGCGCAGCCACTCGGACGCCTCCGCGGGATTGTCCAGCACCACGGCCGGCACTCCCCGGCAACGAGCCCGCTCCAGGCCGCCCGCCGAGGGACGGTCGCTCAGCACCAGGGCAATCTCCGCGGCATCGTCAGGAGACCCGAACGCATCGAGGAGCGCTTCCAGGTTGCTGCCCCCGCCCGAAACGCACACCGCCACCCGCATTGGCATGGCGGCAAAACTAACGGGCGACTGGACTTTCGCATAGCATGCTCGCATGACGCTTGAGGTGTCGTCGAGCACTCCCAGCGACCCGGCCGGCAAGTAATTGCATGATGGTGACTTATCGGGCTGCCCGCTGACAGCCCTGACTGGTATGCTCATTGCCTTTCCCGGAAGGCGTCGCAATCGCCCTTCGTACTCAGTCCAGAGGATGTCCGTCATGATCCGGCCGTTTCACCTGCGATCCTTTCTCATGGTCGCTGCCGGCGTCGCCCTTTCCGCCTGTGATGCGCCCACCTCGCTCGGCCCCCAGGGCGCGCTGTCGTCCGTGCTGACCAGCGTCGCTGCCGCTGACGGCGGCGCCAGTGCCAGCTACCACAGTGGCGTGGCACCCGTGAGCGGCGATCCGGCTGCACCGACGACCGCCGGCACGGCTTCGGTGGTCACGGGCGGCAGCGCCAGTCTCAAGCTCTCCGCGGAATCTGCCTTTGAACGCGTCATCGTGAGCGTGAACGGCCTCGACGGCTATTACGAACTCACCTTGCCCGCTGATTCCAAGGCCGCGGGCCTCGTTCTCGGCATCGCGTCTGGCGCTGGCGAGGCCGAACTCCAGCTCCGACTCGCCGTGGAAACCGGCGACGCGGTGAGTGCCTACGCGGTGCAGCCGCTCCAGATCCATCATGTGGGCAGCGGCGACGTGCAGATCAGCGTCAGCTGGACGGCTGCGAGCGACGTGGACCTCAGGGTGACCGACCCGGCGGGCGAACTGATCTACTTCGACAACCCAACATCCGAGAGCGGCGGCACGCTCGACCTGGATTCGAACGCCAGCTGCACCATCGACGGCGTGAACAGCGAGAACGTGGTCTGGCCGGCCGGCCACGCGCCGCACGGAGATTACAAGGTGACCCTGGTGTACCACGATGATTGCGGGGTGGCGCGCAGCGATTACGTCGTCACGGTATCGATCGCGGGTCAGGAGCCGCAAGTCGTCACCGGCTCGTTCGTCGGGCTGTTCGGTGATAATCCGGATGCGGAGGTGGGAACGTTTACGTTCTAGACGGCGAGACGGCGAGACGGCAAGACAGCTGCCTCTTACTCTCTGCGTCCAGCCGTCCGGCCGTCTACTCCGGCACCGAATCCGGTCGTGCCGAATCTCTCGGCAATGAGTCCACTGCCCCGGAATCCGGTCTCATCGGGGCCGCCCCCTGTTTGGGAGCGGCAAACACCCCGCGCGTGCTGCCCGAGATACCCGTCACGTTGCGAATGCTGTCGACCAGCACCAGGTACTGTCCTGCCGTGTCCATCGGCGACTTCAGCACGAGGATCAGCCGGTCCGAGAGCGTGGGGCGGCCTGGGGTCGTGTCGCGCGCTGGCGTCACCCCCTCTTGCCGGGCAGCCGGCGGCGCCGCAGGTGGGAGGGAATCGGCCCGGAGTGAATCCGATCGCGCAGCGTGGCTTTGACGGAGGCTGTCGTAGACCCGTTGCGTCGAGAGCGAGAGGACAGCCACCGCGGTTGAATCCGGCAGGTGCCGAACAGCGACGAGCCCCGTATCGATGCGCTGGGTTGGGCTCAGTGGCTGGCTGAACTGCAGTTCGACCGTCACGCTGTCGCGCGGGGTGGCCTGCTGCAGGCGCGGCGGATTGGTGTCGTGAGGGAAGGTCCAGAGCGTGAGGGTCGCCCCGTTCCCTGTCGCCGTCACCGAGTCATAGGCTTCGCGGGCCTCCCGGCGTCCGTTACGATTCTGGTCCACCGAGCCGTACACCAAATAGGTGCCTGCCGGCAACGGGGCACCGACAAAGTTGCCGGCCGAGTCAGCCCCAATCCGGTAGGGCAGGCTGTCGGGCTGCAGCACGGCCTCAACCAAAGCGCTGGGCACCGGCTGTCCCGTCGTCCAGTCGATCACCTTGCCGCGCAGCGTATCCGCCGGCAGGGGTCCACCGGTGGTGAAGGTGACAACCGTGCGCGCCGACGTGGCCCGGTTGTTCCTCAGGTCCATCACGCCCGGGAGCAACTCGATCCGGTAAGTACGATTGGGCCGCCAGCCCTCGCCGGGGCGCACCGAAATCCGGGAGCGTTTCCAGCTCACGTCCGCGGCGCGATTGGTGGGGGAGAGCAGGATCAGCCGCTGCAGGTCGCCGGTGCCGTTCGCGTTTCCTGGGGACGAGCCCTCCGAGACGACCTCATCGAACCGGAACTCGACCTCACCGTCGAATCCGGGCAGCGCCACCAGTGACTCGGGATAGGTACCGATGAGGCGGGGCGGGGCGGTATCCGGCGGTCCTCCCGGCGGGGCCTCGATCTTGGCGCACGCGGCCACCGTGGCGAGCGTGGCGACGATGAAGAGAGTCGTACGTCGTAGGTCGTACGCCGTACGATGGCGTATCCCGCCGCTCGCGTCCCGCGTCCGCGTCACCCGCACCCCAGCAGCCTGCGCTTGCCGCGCAGGGTCTCGGCCTGCTCGCGCCAGGAGGCGAGCTTCTGCCGTTCGTTCTCCACCACATGCGCCGGCGCCCGGCTCACGAATTGATCATTCGCCAGCTTCCGCTCCTGCTGTGCCAGCAGGGTGTCGAGCCGGGCCACTTCCTCGCCCAGCCGCCGGCACTCCCTGTTGAGGTCGATCGCCCCGCCCAGCGGAACGAAAACTGCCGTCCCATCGTCGAGCACTGCATGCCCTCCCGGCTCGGTGCCGGCCTCGCCGAACCGCAGCGCCGAGGCCTTGGCCAGACGCATGACTGTCCCGCGCTCGGCTTCGAAGGCGCGTTCGGCGGGCGGCGAAGCCGGCGCCACCTGGACGGGGACCGACGCGCCGGGCTGCACGCCGTATTCCGCCCGGATTTGCCGCACCGCGGTCACCAGCTGCTGCACCAATCCGAACTCGCGTTCCGCGTCTGGATTGACGGCGCGATCGTCGGCCACGGGCCAGCGCGCGATCATGATGGTGTCGCTCTCGCGTCGGCCAGGGAGACGAGTCCAGAGCGCCTCGGTGATGAACGGCATGATCGGATGCAGCAGCCGGAGCGCCACGTCGAACGTGCGGGTCGCCACCGCGCGCGCGACGTCGCCCCCGGGCTGGTCGCCGTACAGCCGGGGCTTGATCTGCTCGATGTACCAGTCGGCCAGGTCGGACCAGATGAAGTGGTAGACCGCATTGGCAGCGTCGTTGAACCGGAACTTCTCGTAGGCCGCGGTGGCGTCGCGCACGGTGGCGTCACACCGCGCCATGATCCAGCGATCGGCGAGCGTGAATTCGTGGGGGCGTACCGTGTCCGGATGGTCGCCGGCGATGGGCCGCACCGGGCCATCCAGGTTGCTGAGGATAAAGCGACCCGCATTCCAGAGCTTGTTGGCAAAGTTGCGGCCGGGCGCGAACGAGGTCTCCAGGTCGGCCGGATCGAGGATGAGGTCGGTGCCGACCGCCATCCCCGAGAGAATCACGTAGCGGAGCGCGTCGGCGCCGTAGCGCGCAATCACGTCCAGCGGGTCGATGCCGTTGCCCAGTGACTTGGACATCTTGCGGTGCTGGGTGTCGCGCACGGTCCCGTGCAGGTACACGGTGCTGAAGGGAATCTCTCCCATGAACTCGCAGCCGGCCATCACCATCCGCGACACCCAGAAGAAGATGATCTCCGGAGCGGTGACCAGGGTGTTGCCGGGATAGAAGCGCGCGAGGTCCGGCGTCTCGTCGGGCCAGCCGAGGGAGGAGAATGGCACCAGCCAGGAGGAGAACCACGTGTCGAGCACGTCCTCGTCCTGGTGCACACTGCCGCCGCAGGCACCGCAGCGGACCAGGTCGCTACGGCTCGCGGCCACATGGCCACACTCGTCATTGTCGCAGTACCACACCGGGATCCGGTGTCCCCACCAGAGCTGGCGGGAGATGCACCAGTCGCGGATGTTTTCCATCCACTGGGCGTAATCGTCGCCGCGACGATCGGGGATGAAGCGCAGTCGTCCGTCGCGGTAGGCCTGGAGTGCCGGCTCAGCCAGTGGAGCCATGCGGACGAACCACTGGTCCGAGAGCCGCGGCTCGACTACGGTGTCGCAGCGATAGCAGCGGCCGACGGCGTGCTGGTGGTCCTCCACCTTCTCCAGCAGCCCCAGCTCCTCGAACTCCGCCACCACTCTCCGGCGCGCCTCGAACCGGTCCAGCCCGCGGTAGCGTTCCGGCACTTCCTCATTCATGTGCGCGTCGGGCGTCATGACGTCAATGGTGGCGAGGCCCGCACGCCGGCCAATCTCGAAATCGGTGGGATCATGCGCCGGAGTCACTTTCACGGCGCCGGTGCCGAACGTGGGATCCACGGCGTCGTCGGCCACGATGGGGATGCGTCGTCCAACGATGGGCAGGACGACATCGGTGCCGATGACCTTTGCGTAACGCGAATCATCCGGGTGCACCGCGACACCGGTGTCGCCCAGCATGGTCTCGGGTCGGGTGGTCGCCACGACGAGATGGCCACCTTCTGCGAGCGGGTAACGAAGGTGCCACAACTTGCCGGGCGCGTCGTGCTTCTCGGCTTCCTCGTTGGAAAGCGCCGTGAGGCAGCGGGGGCACCAGTTGATGATATAGTGCCCGCGGTAGACCAGCCCCTTCTCGTAGAGCCGGACGAACGCTTCGCGTACCGCCCGCGAGAGTCCCTCGTCGAGGGTGAAATACGTGCGGGACCAGTCGCAGCTCGCCCCAAGGGCACGCAACTGATCAAGAATGGTGGCGCCCGTCTGGCGCACGTAGTCCCAGACCCTGGCGACGAATGCGTCACGGCCGAGATCGAAGCGGGTGAGGTCTTCGGCGGCGAGCAGCCGCTCGACCACGTTCTGGGTAGCGATGCCGGCGTGGTCGGTACCGGGAAGCCAGAGGACCTGCCGCCCGCGCATCCGCTCGAAGCGGACCAGCGCGTCCTGGACGGTATTGTTGAGCCCGTGGCCCATGTGCAGCTGCGCCGTCACGTTGGGCGGCGGCATCATGACCACGTAGCGCCCGCCGTGGGGCTGGGACTCAGGCTTGAAGAGCCCCAGCCCGACCCAGCGGGCGTATAGCGCGGCTTCGATGTCCTGCGGCTCGTACTGCGGTGCGAGCGGCGCGCTCATGCGGTCTGGTTGGCAGGCAGCGGCTGGGGCTGGTGCGGACGGTCGTCCTCGCCGCGCACCAGGATGCTGTTGATGATGGTCTCGATGCCGGCGATGTGTCGCACTGTCCGGGCGGCGAGGGTCCGCTCGGAGCGCGAGCCGACCCAGCCGCGGAGCTCGACCGAATGGAGGCCCACCGGCCGCACCTCGAGCGCGAGCCCCGACAGCGTCGGCTGGCTGGCCAGCGCTTCGCGCGCGGCCGCCGCGGTGGCGGAGGCCGTTCGGGGCGGCGGGGGCGCGGGCGCGCGGAGGCGGCGCGCCGCCCGGCCCAGGCGCTCGCGGTTCACGCCGCCGGCCCAGGCGCCGAGGACAGTTCCCAGCATCAGGCCGGCTACGAGCCCGAGGGCTCCCCAGCCTGCGATTTCTCCGACGGACATGGACTCACTGCGGCGCACCGTTCACCCTCGTGCAAAATGTTTTCGGCCCGCGTTAAGTTTAACACGCTCGACGCGGTCCTGAGACACCGTCTGCCTGCATCCATACCATTGCCGGGACATCCTGATGGCTGATGAGCGGCTAGAAGTGCCCATGTCTGATCTCCTGCGCTGGCTCGTGGTTTTCGGCCTCGTGCTGCTGGGTATCGTCCTGTACATGGTGCTGGCTCCGCGGAGTGAGCCGGTCGTGAGCCCGGCAGGACAGGAAGTCGCGCCATGAGCGATATCCGCGTGATCCTGCCCGACGGCAGTGAGCGGCAGCTCCCGGGCGGTGCCACGGGACGTGACCTCGCCGCCAGCATCGGGCCAGGCCTTGCCAAGGCCGCGCTGGCCGTGCGGGTCAATGGGCAGATCCGGGACCTGGACCGCCCGCTCGACGATGGCGCCAAGGTGGCCATCATCACCGACAAGGATCCCGACGCCCTGGGCCTGCTACGCCACTCGGCGGCGCACGTGCTCGCCACGGCGGTGCGCGAGATCTTTCCCGGTGCCGGCATCGGGTTCGGTCCCGCCATCGAGGATGGTTTCTACTACGACTTCGACGTGCCTCGCCCGTTCACGCCCGAGGACCTGGAGCGGATCGAGACGCGGATGGCCGAGGTGGTCAAGGCCGACTACCCCTTTGTCCGCGAAGTCGTGGACCGGCGGGAGGCCAACCGCCGGTACTCGGACGATCCGCTCAAGCTCGAGCGCATCAGTGAACTGGGCGATGACGAGACCATCAGCGTGTACACCGATGGTCCATTCACCGACCTCTGCCGGGGGCCGCACGTCCCATCCACGGGCCGGCTCAGGCATTTCAAGCTGCTCCATGGGGCCGGTGCCTACTGGCGGGGTGATGAGCATCGCCAGATGCTGCAGCGCATCTATGGCACGGCGTGGTTCCGGCAGGAAGACCTGGACGCCTACCTGCATCGGCTGGAGGAGGCGCGGAAGCGGGACCACCGCGTCATCGGCAAGCAGCTCGACCTCTTCTCGATCAGCGACATCGTGGGGCCGGGGCTTGTCCTGTGGCATCCCAAGGGGGCCATGGTGAAGTGGCTCCTGTCGCGCGCAGTGGAAGACGATAACGTGGCGGCGGGCTATGACCTGGTCTACACGCCCAACATCACCCGGGAAGAGCTGTTCTTCATGTCGGGACACCTCCCGCTCTACGCCGAGAATCAGTTCCCACCGATGGCAGGCGGCGCGGGCGAGTCGGAAGAGGTGCATTACCGCGTCAAGCCGATGAACTGCCCCATGCACTGCCTGATCTACAAGAGCCAGCAGCGGAGCTATCGCGACCTGCCGGTCCGGCTGAGCGAGGTCGCCAACGTCTACCGCAACGAGCGGAGCGGGACGTTGCATGGGCTGCTGCGGGTGCGCGGCCTTTCCATGGACGACGCCCACATTTTCTGCCGGCTGGACCAGGCGGAGGACGAGATCTTCCTCTGTCTCGACCAGGTGGACCGGCTGGTGCGACAGACCTTCGGCTTCGAGCTGGACTTCGAGATCTCCACTCGCCCGCTCGAACGGCTGGGTGGCGACGAGATCTGGGACCAGGCCGAAGCCATCCTGCAGCGTGCTCTTGAACGCAAGGCCATTCCGTTCCGCATCGACGCAGGTGGCGGCGCGTTCTACGGCCCCAAGATCGACATCAAGTTCAAGGACGCGATCGGCCGGCTCTGGCAGGGCCCGACCATCCAGCTGGACTTCAACCTGCCGGAGCGGTTTGAGCTGGAGTACACCGGTGCCGACAACCGGCCCCATCGGCCGGTGATGATTCACCGTGCCATTTATGGAACGCTCGAGCGCTTTACCGGCAACCTGATCGAGCATTTCGCCGGCGCGTTCCCGGTCTGGCTGGCGCCGGAGCAGGTGCGAATCATTCCCATCGGCGAATCCGAGGGAGAGGTGTCGCACGGCGTGCTGGCTCGGCTCAAGGCGGCTGGCATCCGCGCCCATGTGGATGATCGCCACGAGACGCTCAACTACCGGATCCGTGAGGGAGAAGTGCAGAAAGTGCCCTACATGGCGGTCATCGGCCAGCGCGAAGCCGAGGCCGGCACGGTGGCATTGCGCGTGCGCGGGAGCGGGAAGAAACAGGAGGTGATCCCGGTGGACGATCTCATCGCGCGGGTGGTGGAGCAGAGCCGGTCCCGGGCGCTCGCACCCTGACGCCCATCCGGCTACTTTCCGGGCCATGTCAGACCAGACCACAGCAGTCATCGTCTCGGCGGTTCGCACCCCGATCGGCCGCTATCTCGGCGGGCTTTCCAGTCTTACCGCTCCCCAGCTTGGCGCCACCGTCATCCGCGAAGTGATGGCGCGAGGCGGCCTCGATCCCTCGACCGTAGATGAAGTGATCATGGGCCAGGTGGTGCAGGGAGGCAGTGGCCAGGCCCCCGCGCGCCAGTCCATGATCCATGGAGGAGTGCCAGGCACCGTGCCGGCCCTCACCATCAACAAGGTGTGCGGTTCGGGGCTCAAGGCCGTCATGCTGGCCGCGCAGGCCATCAAGGCGGGCGACGCTGGTTGTATCATCGCCGGCGGGCAGGAATCCATGTCCTCGGCGCCGCACTACGTCTACGGCTATCGCAACGGGATCAAGGCCGGCAACCAGACCATGGTGGACGGCATGATCCACGATGGTCTCTGGGACTCGTTCGGCAACAATCACATGGGCGAGTACGCCGAGTACACGGCAGAGAAGGCCGGGATTTCGCGCGAGGAGCAGGACCAGTTCGCACTTGAAAGCCACCAGAAGGCGGTGGCCGCACAGGAGGCAGGCCGGTTCAAGGGCGAAATCGTGCCGGTCATTATTCCAGGCAAGAAGGGCGACACGGTGGTGGATACCGATGAAGGCCCGCGCAAGGACACTTCGCTCGAAGCGCTGGGGCGGCTCAAGCCCGCGTTTCGCAAGGTGGGATCGGTCACCGCCGGCAACGCGCCGGGCCTGAACGATGGCGCCAGCGCGCTGGTGGTGACATCGCTCGCGTTCGCCAAGGCGCACGGACTCAAGCCTCGCGCCCGCATCACGGCCTACGCGTCCGGTGGCGGCGAGCCGAAGGACCTCTTCTTCGCTCCCATCGTGGCCGTGCGCAACCTGATGAAAAAGGCCGGCACCAGCATCAACGACTACGACCTCATCGAGGCCAACGAGGCGTTTGCAGTGCAGGCGCTGGCCGATGGCCGCGAGCTGGGCTGGGACTGGGGCCGCGTGAACGTGAATGGCGGCGCGATCGCGCTGGGTCATCCCATCGGCGCCAGCGGCGCTCGCATCCTGACGACCTTGCTTGCGGCGCTTGATGACCACAACAAGGCCACCGGCCTCGCCACGCTTTGT
This sequence comes from Gemmatimonadales bacterium, assembly GCA_035700175.1. GTDB lineage: Bacteria > Gemmatimonadota > Gemmatimonadetes > Gemmatimonadales > GWC2-71-9 > CAMLHP01. Next base: position 9,780 of record DASSOW010000055.1, read on the forward strand.
CTCGGTGGCGGCAATGCGGTGGCCCTCTCCGTGGAGAAGATCTGATGCAACCAGTGCCATCGCAGGGCGTCGCGGCGCGGCCCGACCTGCTGAGCCGTGCTTTCCGACTCGGGCTTGGCGCGCTCGTTGTGGCGCTGAGCGCCCAGATTGCCCTGCCGCTGTCCTTCACGCCCATTCCTTTCACACTCCAGCCACTTGCCGTCCTGCTCGTCGGTGCGTGGCTCGGGCCGAAGGACGGGGCGCTGGCGCTCGGGGCATACCTGATTGCGGGCGCCCTCGGTGCTCCGGTCTTTGCGATGGGGCACGGAGGCGCGTGGCGGCTGATGGGACCCACTGGAGGCTATCTGCTGGCCTTCCCGGTGGCTGCGGCTGTCGCGGGGCTGGCTCGCACCCGTGGCCTCAAGGGCGTGGCGCTGGCCTGCTGGTCCGCGCTGGTGTTTACTGTGGCCATGGCGGTCATCCATCTGGGTGGTGTCTCGCAGCTCGCGCTGCTGGGAGCTGATCCCGGCCTCGCCTTCCGGTCCGGATTCCTGCCGTTCTTCCTCGGTGACCTGCTCAAGGTCGCTATCGCGACGGCGGTCCTGGTCGTCAGCAGTACACGACGCACCACCCAGCGCTGAGTCCGTGACGACTGGTCGGGGGAGGGCGGTGGCGGCGGTCGGATGGACGATCGCCTTTCTTGCCCTCACCTGGCTGCTCACTTCCGTCTTCGTCATCGCCGCTGCCTGGCTGATCACCGGGTCGCTCCAGGGCGTGCAGGGCTGGAGCAGCACTGTCACCGGGGGCTCCCTGTTCGTGCAGGGCATCGCCTTCCTGGCTGCCGGGCTCCTCGCCACCTGGATCGTGGGCATCAAGGCTGCCCGGCTCGACCTCAGCGCGCTGCGCTGGCGTAGTGCCGGCCCGCGCCTCAAGGGGCTCGGTCTCGGCGCGCTGGCCGGTGGCGTAACTGCGGCGCTCGCACTCGTGATCGCTGTAGCAGTCACCCGCTCTGGCTGGTCGCATGATACCGGCGGTGTAAGCGCCTACATCGCGGCGATTGGCAGGACCGGCGGGGCGCTCGCGCCGGCGGCGCTGGCGGAGGAGGTGGCGTTTCGCGGCGTGCCGCTGGTGCTGCTCGCGGCCGCGTTCAATCGGGGTGTGGCGCTCGTAGTCATTGCCGTGGTGTTCGCGCTGGGGCACATGCCCAATCCGCACGTCTCCGGACTTGCCCTCGGCAATATCGCGCTGGCCGGGATCTTCCTCGGACTGGCATTCTATGCTCCGGGCGAGATCTGGACCGCATTCGGCGCGCATTTCGGCTGGAACTTCATGCTCGCAGCCCTGGATGCGCCGGTGAGCGGCCTGCCGTTCCGGATACCCTTGCTGGATTATCATCCTGCCGCGCCGGCCTGGCTCAGCGGCGGCGCATTTGGTCCTGAGGGCGGCCTCGCTGCCACCATGGCGCTGACACTCGCGAGCGTGGTCCTCGCGCGGCATCTCCGAAAGGAATTCGCATGAAGCAGGTGGCAGTGATCGGTGCTGGTACCATGGGCAATGGGATCGCGCACGTCTTTGCCCAGCATGGCTGGGCGGTGGCCATGATTGACACGGCGGCGCCGGCATTGGAGAAGGCGACCGCGACCATCCGCGCCAACGTGGAGCGCCAGGTCAAGAAGGGGACGCTGCCCGAGGGATCGGCGGACGAGATCCTGGGCCGGATTTCGCCGGCCACGACGCTCGAGGCCGCACGCGAGGCCGAGCTGGTGATCGAGGCGGCCAGCGAGCGGCCGTCAGTGAAGTTCGCCATCTTCGAGTCGCTCGACGGCCTCTGCCGCCCCGAGACTGTCCTCGCCAGCAACACGAGCTCGATCTCGATCACCGAGATCGCGGCCAGGACGCGACGGCCGGACCAGGTTATCGGGATGCACTTCATGAACCCGGTGCCCGTGATGAAGCTGGTGGAGCTCATTCGCGGCCAGGACACCAGCGACGAGACCGCCGCACGCGTCAGCGCGATCGCGGAATCGCTGGGCAAGACGCCGGTGCAGGTGAACGACTACCCGGGATTCGTTGCCAACCGCATCCTGCTGCCGATGATCAACGAAGCCGTCTTCTGCGTCATGGAAGGCGTGGCCCAGCCCGAGGCGATCGATACCGTCATGAAGCTTGGCATGGCGCACCCCATGGGCCCGCTGGCGCTGGCGGACTTCATCGGGCTGGACGTCTGCCTCGCCATTCTCGAAGTGATGCATGAGGGGCTGGGAGATCCCAAGTACCGGCCCTGCCCACTGCTGCGACGCATGGTCGCCGCGGGGCACCTGGGCCGTAAAAGCGGCCGCGGGTTCTTCACCTACGCCCAATGACACGGAGCCGCACGTCCATGGACATCTTCCGCGAAATTCATGAGCTGGGCCACGAGCAGCTGGTCATGTGCCATGATCCCTCCTGCGAATATTTCGGTATCATCGCGGTGCACGACACCACGCTGGGGCCGGCGCTGGGCGGGACGCGATTCTGGCAGTATGAGAGCACCGATGCGGCGATCATCGACGCGCTCCGGCTGGCGCGGGGGATGACCTACAAGGCGGCCGTGGCCGGTCTCAACCTGGGCGGCGGCAAGTCGGTCATCATCGGGAACAACAAGCGCACCGATCGTGAGACGTTGTTCCGGGCGCATGGCCGGTTCATCGAATCGCTCAATGGCCGCTACATCACCGCGGAAGACGTGGGAACCAGTCCCATGGACATGGAATTCGTGCGGCTGGAGACCAACCACGTCGCCGGCCTCATGGGGCTCTCAGGCGATCCGTCGCCGGTGACGGCGTTCGGCGTGTACATGGGCATGAAGGCGACCGCAAAGGCGCACTGGGGCTCGGACGATCTCTCGGGGAAGACCGTGCTGGTCCAGGGTGCCGGCAAGGTGGCCTACTACCTGAGCCGCCACCTGCACGCCGAGGGCGCCAAGCTGGTGGTTACCGACATCGATCGCGACAAGATGCGGCGGGTGGTGGACGAGTTCGGCGCCACGGCGGTCGAGCCCGACGCGATCTACGACGCCAAGGGCGACATCTACGCGCCGTGTGCCCTCGGCGCCACCATCAATGACGATTCGCTCAAGCGGCTCAAGGTGGAAGTGATCGCTGGCGCCGCCAATAACCAGCTGGCGGAAGAGCGGCACGGCGACATCCTCGATGACCGCGGCATCAGCTACGCGCCCGACTATGTCATCAACGGCGGCGGCCTGATCAACGTCTATGGCGAGCTGCACAAGTGGCCGGAAGAGCGCTCCCACAAGAAGGCGGGCGAGATCTACGACACCATCCAGCGCATCTTCGCCATCGCCAAGCGGGAAGGCATTCCGACCTATCGTGCCGCGGACCGGCTGGCGGAAGAGCGCATTGCTGGCGTGAACGGGCTCGACAAGCTCTGGCTGAGCGGACGACGGTGAGAGGGTGGACGGTGGAAGGTCGACCGTTGACCGTTGACCACAACATGGTGACTGCATGCCTCTAGATCTCAATGCCACCCTTCGCCAGGGCGATCCGCTCGTGGCGCGGCTGGTGGATCAGGAACTCGCCCGGCAGCGTGAAGGACTCGAGCTGATCGCGAGCGAGAATTTTGCCAGTCGGGCCGTGCTGGATGCTGCCGGTACCCCGCTGACCAACAAGTACGCGGAGGGCTACCCGGGCAAGCGGTATTATGGCGGGTGCGAGGTGGTGGACCAGATCGAGCAGCTCGCCATCGACCGGGCGTGCGCACTCTTCTCGGCTGACCACGGCAACGTGCAGCCGCACTCCGGCGCGCAGGCCAACTTCGCCGCGTTCATGGCTGTGCTGCCACCCGGCGGCACCCTGCTCGGCATGTCGCTGCCGCACGGCGGCCATCTGACCCACGGGGCCAAGGTGAGCCACAGCGGCACCATCTGGCACGCGGTGCATTATGGCGTCAATCCCGCCACGGGCAGGATTGACTACGACGTGGTGCGTGACATGGCCCGCCGGGAGCGGCCCGGGCTCATCATCGCAGGCGGAAGCGCGTACGCGCGGATCATCGACTTTGCCCAGTTCCGGAGCATTGCCGATGAAGTCGGTGCCACGCTGCTGGTCGACATGGCCCACTTCGCCGGGCTGGTGGCGGGTGGCGTGCATCCGTCTCCCATTCCGCATGCCCAGGTCGTGACGACTACCACCCACAAGACCCTGCGTGGCCCGCGTGGCGGGCTCATCCTCTGCCAGGCCGAGTTTGCCAAGGCGGTGGACAAGTCGGTCTTTCCCGGGACGCAGGGTGGCCCGCTCCAGCACATCATCGCCGCCAAGGCAGTCGCCTTCGGCGAGGCGCAGACCGCGGAGTTCCGGCGCTATGCGGCACGGGTGGTGGAGAACGCCCGCGCGCTGGCTGATGGCTTGCTCGACGCCGGGTTCGACATCGTGTCGGGTGGCACGGACACCCACCTCATGCTGCTGGACTTGCGCCGCCGGGGCCTCACTGGCAAACTGGCGGAACAGCTCCTGGGCCAGGCCGGCATCACGGTCAACAAGAACACGGTGCCTGACGACCCGCAATCACCGTTCGTCACCAGCGGCATCCGGATCGGCACGCCGGCGCTGACTACCCGCGGGATGGGTGTCGAGGAAATGAAGCGGAT